>DASQAE010000270.1:0-5238 GCA_035635915.1 Burkholderiaceae bacterium
GTACGCAACGCGTCGAAAGCGGAAACGTTCCATTCGGTGGGCGGCTGATCCGGTGTCAGGCGGATTGCCGTGCCGTAGCGGACATTGTTGATCTCGATGAAGCCGGGGCCGTAGGCCGTAACGGTGTTGAGCGTGGTGAGCGGATCTGCGTGCAGCTTCAATTCGACTCCGGTATTCGCCGCGGCAGATGTTGCAAGGCAGCAGCCACAGGCACTTCGGGTAAATTATGCCCAAGCACACGCGCGACACAAGCGCGCTTAGTTTCACAGCGTCGCCATAGGCGGCGTTTTCGCGGGCACCTGGGCCCGAAGTGAGGATCACCATGCCAGACGTGCCACGCGAGTTTGCGCGCATCAAGCGCTTGCCACCCTACGTTTTCAACATCACGGCCGAGTTGAAGATGGCCGCGCGCCGGCGCGGCGAAGACATCATCGACATGAGCATGGGCAATCCGGATGGGCCCACGCCACGGCACATCGTCGACAAGCTGGTCGAAGCGGCACTGCGTCCCGACACGCATGGTTATTCGGTCTCCAAGGGAATTCCGCGGCTGCGGCGTGCCATCGCCACCTGGTACCAACGACGTTACGCTGTCGAGTTCGACCCCGACGCCGAAGCGATCGTCACCATCGGCTCCAAGGAGGGCCTGGCGCATCTCATGCTGGCCACGCTCGATCGCGGCGACACGGTCCTGGTGCCCAATCCCAGTTACCCGATTCACATCTACGGCGCCGTCATCGCCGGTGCCGACATCCGCTCGGTGCGCATGACGCGCGACGTCGATTTTTTTGCGGAACTGGAACGCGCGATCCGCGAGTCGTTCCCGAAACCGAAGATGATGATCCTCGGTTTTCCCAGCAATCCGACCGCGCATTGCATCGACCTGGATTTCTTCGAGCGTGTGGTTGCACTCGCGCGCGCGCACGGCATCTACGTGATTCACGATCTCGCCTATGCGGATATCACGTTCGACGGTTATCGCGCGCCGTCGATCATGCAGGTGGCAGGCGCGCGCGACGTGGCGGTCGAGTTCTTCACCATGAGCAAGAGCTACAACATGGCCGGCTGGCGGATCGGATTCATGGTCGGTAACCGCGATCTCGTGCACGCGCTGGCGCGCATCAAGAGTTATCACGACTACGGCACGTTCACACCGATCCAGGTTGCATCGATCGCTGCGCTGGAAGGGCCGCAGGAGTGCGTCGAAGAGATCCGCGTGCAGTACCAGCGCCGGCGCGACGTGCTTGCCAAAGGGCTGCACGAAGCGGGTTGGATGGTCGAGGTGCCAAAAGCATCGATGTACATCTGGGCCGAGATTCCCGAGCCGTACGGGAAGTTGGGTTCACTCGAGTTCGCGAAGAAGGTTCTGGCCGAGGCGAAAGTGGCCGTCTCACCGGGGGTCGGGTTTGGCGATTACGGCGACACGCACGTGCGGTTCGCCTTGATCGAGAACGAGCACCGCATTCGGCAGGCCGTACGCGGCATCAAGGAGATGTTCCGCAAGGATGGTTTGCTGGCGCCGCGCACGACCGAGCGCGCCGCGGCGTAGTGCAAGACCGGCCCGTCCGTGGCGCCGGCGAAGGACACAGGTTCATGAAACCCATCAAAGTCGGCCTGCTTGGCTTGGGCACGGTTGGACGCGGCACATTCGAGGTGCTCGGCCGCAACCAGGAGGAAATCACGAGTCGTGCGGGGCGTGGGATCGAGATTGCGGCGGTCGCCGTGCGCGACGTCAAACGCGCGCGCGCAATCGTGGGCGCGCAGCTTCCGCTGACGAGCAATGCCGAAGATATCGTGCGCCATCCCGACATCGATATCGTGGTCGAGCTGATGGGCGGCTACGAACCGGCGCTCACGCTGGTGCTCGAGGCGATCCGGCGCGGCAAGCACGTGGTGACTGCGAACAAGGCACTGCTGGCATCACACGGCAACGAGATTTTCGCCGCCGCGCGCGACCGGGGCGTGATGGTTGCGTTCGAGGCTGCGGTCGCGGGTGGCATTCCGATCATCAAGGCGCTGCGCGAAGGCCTGACTGCGAACCGGATCGAGTGGATCGCCGGCATCATCAACGGCACCAGCAATTTCATTCTTTCGGAGATGCGTGCACGCGGGCTGCCGTTCGACGCGGTCCTGCGCGAGGCGCAGCGTCTCGGCTACGCCGAGGCGGATCCGAGCTTCGACATCGACGGCATCGACGCGGCCCACAAGCTCACCATCCTGGCGGCGATCGCGTTCGGGGTCCCGATCAACTTCGCCGCGGCATACACGGAGGGCATCTCTGGTCTTGCCGCTGAAGACATCAAATACGCGGAGCAACTCGGGTATCGCATCAAGCTGCTGGGGATCACCAAACGCGTGCTCGTGAACGGGCGCGCGGGCATCGAACTGCGCGTGCATCCGACGCTCGTGCCGGCGCAGCGCCTTCTGGCCAGCGTCGAAGGGGCGATGAATGCCGTGCTGGTAAAAGGTGATGCCGTTGGAGTGACGCTGCACTATGGCAAGGGCGCCGGCGCCGAACCCACGGCGTCGGCCGTGGTGGCCGATCTTGTCGACGTCACCCGCATGCACACCGCCGATCCGGAAAATCGCGTGCCGCATCTGGCGTTTCAGGCCGATTCGGTGGCCGAGCTGCCGTGGCTGACGATCGAGGATACCGTTACGTCGTACTACTTTCGCATGCGCGTCGCCGACCAACCCGGTGTGCTGGCGGACATCACGCGCATTCTGGCGGATGGCCGGATTTCGATCGACGCGCTGTTCCAGCGCGAGCCGAGCGAAGGCGAAAACCAGACCGACATCATCATGCTCACCCACGACGCGGTCGAGCGCGACGTCAACGCAGCGGTGCGGCGAATCGAGAAACTTCCTACCGTGCTGGCGCCTGTGATCCGCATTCGGCAGGAAGAGCTTCTCTGATGCGGTATTTGTCGACGCGCGGCAAGGCGCCGGAACAACGTTTCCTCGGAATCCTGCTGTCGGGCCTGGCTTCTGATGGCGGGCTATATCTGCCCGCCTACTACCCACAGGTTTCACGCGCCGAACGCGCTGCGTGGCGTGCGCTCGACTACGCAGCCCTTGCGAGCGCAATCCTGCGCAAGTTCATCGACGATATCCCCGCTGCCGAAATCGACGCCCTGTGCCGGCGCACGTATACGGCGCAGGTCTATTGCAACGCGCGCGACCCCACGGACGCGACATCCATCACTCCGCTGCGCTGGCTCGAGCCCGGCCTGGCGCTGCTCGAACTGTCCAACGGTCCAACCCTCGCGTTCAAGGACGTGGCAATGCAGTTGTTGGGCCAGTTGTTCGAGTACGCGCTCGTCAAGGAGGGGCGCAATCTCAACGTCCTGGGGGCAACCTCCGGCGATACCGGATCCGCCGCGGAATACGCGCTGCGTGGCAAACGCGGTGTGAACGTCTTCATGTTGTCGCCGCTTGGGCGCATGAGCGCGTTTCAGCGCGCGCAGATGTATTCACTGGTCGACGCCAACATCTTCAACGTCGCGATCGAGGGCACGTTCGATGACTGCCAGGACATCGTCAAACAGCTTGCCGGCGACCTCGGGTTCAAGCAGCGCCTGCGACTTGGCGCGGTCAACTCGATCAACTGGGCACGCGTCGTAGCCCAGGTCGTGTACTACTTCAAGGGCTACTTCGCAGCCACCAAGGACGATGGCGAAAAAGTGTCGTTCACCGTGCCGTCGGGCAACTTCGGCAACATTCTTGCGGGCTGGATCGCGAAAGAAATGGGCCTGCCGATCGACCAGCTCGTGCTCGCGACCAACGAGAACAACGTGCTCGACGAGTTCTTCCGTACCGGGCGCTACCGCGTGCGCAGTGAGGCGCAGGCGACCAGCAGCCCTTCGATGGACATCTCCAAGGCATCCAACTTCGAGCGCTTCATGTTCGACCTCGTCGGTCGCGATCCCGCCACCGTGCGCGAGCTGTGGTGGCAAATCGACACCGAAGGCGAGTTCGACCTTGGCAGCACACCGTTCTGGTCGAAGGTCGAACAAACCGGCTTCGTCTCGGGATCGAGCAATCATGCAGATCGCCTGGCGACGATTCGGTCGCTGTACAACGCGTCCGGACTCATCGTCGATCCGCATACCGCGGATGGGGTAAAGGTCGCGCGCGAACACCGCCGCCCCGGCGTGCCGATGGTGTGCCTTGAAACCGCGCAGGCCGCGAAGTTTTCCGAGACCATTGTCGAAGCGATCGGACGTGAGCCACCGCGTCCCGCGATGTTTGCGCAGCTCGAAGCGCAGCCGCAACGCTTCGAGGTATTGCCGGTAGACGCGCGGCGCGTGATGGATTACATCGTCACGCACGCCGGTTAGCGGCGCCCGAGAACGGCGCGCGCGAATGAAAACGATCGGGTTCATCGGCTACTCGAACACCGGCAAGACCACGCTGATCGAAAAGCTCGTGCCGCTCTTCACGGCGCGCGGACTGCGGGTCGCGGCGATCAAACACGCGCATCATGGTTTCGACATGGACCGGCCCGGCAAGGACTCGTATCGCTATCGCGAAGCAGGCGCGCAGCAGGTCCTGATCGCGACCGCGCAGCGCTGGGCGCTGCTCACGGAGACTTCTGAGCCCGCAACGCTGGCAGATCTTCTGGATCAACTTGCGCCGTGCGATCTGGTGATCGTCGAAGGCTTTCGTAGCGAAGGGGTGTTTCCGCGCATCGAAGTCAGGCGGACCACGAACCTGGAACCTCCTTTGTTCCCGCACGATCCCAACGTCATCGCAGTGGCGGCCGATCATCCGGTTGAAACCCACCTGCCGGTGCTGGATCTGAACGACGCCGCTAAGATTGCTGCGTTTGTCGCAAACCACCTTCAATTGCCCTGATGCTGACTGTCGAAGAAGCTCTTTCCCGTTTGCTGAGTGGTGCGCAGCCGCTTGCCGGTGTCGAGGACGTCGATACGTTCGAGGCAGCAGGCCGTGTGCTGGCGCGGCCGCTCGCGGCATCGATTGCGGTGCCGCCGCTGGCGAACTCGCAGATGGACGGGTACGCGGTGCGCAGCGCCGACGTGGCATCGGCGGGCACCCGGCTGCGCGTGACACAACGTATACCGGCGGGCCAGATCGGCAGTGCGGTTGCGCCCGGCACGGCAGCCCGAATCTTCACCGGCGCGCCGGTGCCGCCTGGTTGCGACGCGATCGTTATGCAGGAGGCGGCAACGCTCGACGGTGACGTCGTCACCATCAACGAGGTGTCGAAGCCGGGCC
>DASQAE010000271.1:0-11433 GCA_035635915.1 Burkholderiaceae bacterium
TGCGTAGAAACCATCGCCGCCCACCGGGTTGAGCACCTGGTCGTTCGACATGCCGTACGACTTGCATGACTCGAAGTCTTCCACGCCGTAGGCAGGGGAGGAATGGACCACGCCCGTGCCGGCGTCGGCCGTTACGTAGGAACCCAGGTACACGGGAGCAAAACGGTCGTACCCCTTATCGAGCGCAGAAAGTGGGTGCTTGAAGCGGACGAACTCGAGCGCGGTTCCAACTGTCGTCGCAACGATCCTGCCCTTCAGGCCGTACCGCTCGAGACAAGACAGCACCAGCGGCTCGGCGAGCAAGAGCAACCGATCGCTGCAATCCACCAATGCATACGTGAACTCGGGATGGAAGTTGAGCGCCTGGTTGGCAGGAATAGTCCACGGCGTCGTGGTCCAGATCGCCGTAAAAGTGGGCTTGCCGAGCGACGGCACGCCGAAGGCTGCAGCGACTTTGTCCGCATCTTCGGCGGCAAGCTCGAATGCGACATCGACCACCGGCGTTTTTTTGTTCAGGTACTCGACTTCCGCCTCGGCCAGGGCCGACTTGCAATCGAAACACCAGTTCACCGGCTTCAGCCCGCGATAGACAAACCCGCGTTCGATCATTCGCCCGAGGGTGCGAATTTCGTCCGCCTCGGTCTTGAACGTCATCGTCTTGTATGGATTGTCCCAATCGCCCAGCACGCCGAGCCGTTTGAAGCCCTTCATCTGCAGCGCGATCTGTTCGGTTGCGTGCGCACGCGCTTTCGCCTGTACCTCGGCGCGCGGCAGGTTCTTGCCGAATTTTTTTTCGATGTGGATCTCGATCGGCATTCCGTGGCAGTCCCAGCCGGGCACGTACACGGCGTTAAAGCCGGCGAACGAACGCGCCTTGACCACCATGTCCTTGAGGATCTTGTTCACGGCGGTGCCAAGATGGATTTCGGCGTTCGCGTACGGGGGGCCGTCATGCAGGATGAACTTGGGGCTGCCTGCACGAGCCGCTGCGATCGCCCGGTAGACGCGCTTGTCTTCCCAGTTCTTTACCCACTGCGGCTCGCGCTTTGGCAGATCGCCGCGCATCGGAAACGGCGTGTCGGGAAGATTGAGCGGGTACTTCTTGGTCGCCGGATCGGCGGGTGGTTTCTTGTCGGCGTCAGCCATGGCTCGGTCCCCTCGGACTCTTCGAGTCAAGTTGGATTGATGGTTGCTCAGGATGCAGCCACGTCGCCAAAAAGGGCGCGTGCCTGCGCGGCGTCGTTGCGGATTGCCTCGGTCAATTGGTCCAGTGTTCCGTACTTCTCCTCGTCGCGCAGCCGTTGCACGAACTCGACCCGCACCATGCGGCCGTAAATCGACGCGGCGAAGTCGAACAAATGCACTTCGAGCAGCCAGCGCCCCGATTGTTCGACGGTCGGGCGCAAGCCTACGCTGGCGACGCCGGGCCGGGCCTTGTCATCGATGCCGAACACGCGCACCGCGAATACGCCATGCACGGCGGGCCGCTTATGAGCGATGCGCAGGTTGAGGGTCGGAAAGCCGATCGTACGGCCGAGTTTCGCGCCATGCAGTACCCGCCCGGAAATCGAATAAGGACGGCCCAGCAGACGCTGCGCATGTTGCAGCTCACCGGCAAGCAGAGCCGCCCGGACGGCAGAACTTGAAACACGTTGCGCGCCTTCGGTCACAGTGGCCAACTGCGCGACCTCGTACCCGCCGCGGCGCGCGCGCGCGCGCAGCAAGCTCACGTCACCGCTGCGGCGGGTGCCAAAGCGAAAGTCGTCGCCGACCGCGAGCCAGCGGGTATCACAACCGCGCACCACGACGTCGTCAATGAAGGCCTCGGCGCTCGTGCTGGCGAAGCGGCGGTTGAAGTGCATCACGAACACGCGTTCGATGCCGCACGCGATCAGCGCTTCCACTTTGTCGCGCAGGTTGGCGACCCGGGCGGGGGCCTGCTGCGGGGTAAAAAACTCGCGCGGATGAGGTTCGAACGTCATTACGGCCGGAGCGATCGCGCGCGTTTTGGCGGCCGCAACGACTTGTTGCAGCAGCGCCTGGTGGCCGCGGTGCACGCCATCAAAGTTGCCGATGGTCAGCGCACAGGGCACTCGTTCGGAAGACGCGGGAACACCGCGAAAGATTTGCATCGGTAATTGGCCAAATCGCGCCGCGATTATACGAAGCCCACGCGGAAAACCTTGATTTTGTTGGCGCTTTCAGCGCCGGTTGGAGGGTGATCCGGACCACCCCCGTAGAATCGATCGGGATGAAGAATCTCGTTGTCCTCATATCCGGCCGCGGCAGCAACTTGCAAGCGTTACTTGCCACCGCTCGCGCGGAGGACTGGGAGCGCACGATCGAATTGCGCGTAGCCGCGGTGATCAGCAATCGCGCCGACGCTGCGGGCCTGCAGATCGCGCGCGAGTTCGGCGTAGCGGTGCAGGTCCTGTCTCATCTGGACTTTTCCGATCGCGAAGGGTTCGACATCGCGCTTGCGCGGGCGATCGACGTGCATCGGCCCGAACTGGTCGTGCTTGCGGGGTTCATGCGGGTGCTGACACGAACCTTCGTCGAGCATTTTGCCGGCCGGCTGCTCAACGTTCACCCGTCGCTGCTACCAGCGTTCCCCGGCCTGGCGACGCATCGACAGGCACTCGCCGCCGGGGTCCGCGTGCACGGTGCGACCGTCCACTTTGTGTCGAGCGACGTCGATGCCGGTCCTATCGTGGCGCAAGGTGCGGTCGGCGTGCGCCCCGACGACAACGAGGAGTCGCTTGCCCAACGTGTGCTCGCGCTCGAGCATCAGTTGCTGCCGCGTTGCGTCGCCCTGGTGGCGCGCGGGGACATCTGGCTCGAGCGCGACCAGGTTCGCGCACGTGCGACCGCAGCCTCGCAGCTGGCGCTGCTCGGGTGATGAATATTCGTGTCACCTCGCTGGTGGTCGATCACCTGGCCACGTTGCTCGCACTCGTGTTGCGTTTCGACGGACCGGCCGACGCGATCTTGTCGCGTTATTTCAAGCAGCATCCGAAGATCGGCCAGCGCGACCGGGGGTTGATCGCCGAGGCGACGTTTCATGCTCTGCGCCGCCTCGCGACGCTCGGCTGGATCATGCAGCCTGCCCACCCGGCGCGTGCGCCACGGCTCGCCGCGCTGGTTACGCTTGCGCGCCAGCACGGCCTGCAGGCGCTGGACGCGCGCGCGTTGCGTGGCGATGAGCACGCAGTGCGCAGCGCGCTCGGCATCGAAACCGCCAACGCACCGGGCTCGGTTCGCGCCGAAGTGCCGCTATGGCTGTTCCAGCGTGTGACGGCCCAGTATCACGATGCCCAGGCGCTGCTGGCGGCCCTCGCAGAGCCGGCGCCGCTGGACTTGCGTGTGAACCTCATCAAGTCTGATCGTGAGCGTGTGCTTGCCGAGCTGACCCACGCCATGGGCGAACGCGCACCCATTGACGCGGCGGCGACGCCGTACTCGCCCGACGGCATCCGCCTGCTTGAAAAGCCTGGCATCACGCGTTGGCCCGTATATCAGGACGGCAGGGTCGAGGTGCAGGACGAAGGGAGCCAGCTGATTGCGCGCCTGATGGCGCCGAAACGCGGCGAAATGGTGGCCGATTTTTGCGCCGGCGCCGGCGGCAAGACCCTCGCGCTGGGAAGCCTGATGCGTTCGACCGGCCGCCTGTACGCGTTCGACGTCAACGCGCGCCGACTCGCCGGACTGGGCCCGCGGTTGAAGCGCAGCGGTCTCTCAAACGTGCATCCTGCTGCAATCGCCCGCGAGACCGATGCCCGCATCAAGCGTCTGGCGCGCAAGCTTGATCGGGTGCTGGTGGATGCCCCGTGCTCCGGCAGCGGCACCTTGCGCCGCAATCCCGACTTGAAATGGCGCTTCGATGAGACCGAACTTGCGCGCGTAAACGGAGTCCAGGCCAACGTGCTGCGTGCCGCGAGCCGGTTGGTGAAGCCGGGTGGTCGCCTCGTCTACGCGACCTGCTCGCTGCTCGCCCTCGAGAACCAGGAAGTGATCGAACATTTCCTCGCCGAGCAGCCCGAGTTCGCTCTAGTCGACGCCGCCCAAGTGCTTTCAGCACAAGGCATCGAGGTCGACCCGGCGCGGCGCTTTGCGCCCTGGTTCGTGATGCTGCCGCACCTTCATTCGACCGACGGGTTTTTCGCTGCCGTCATGGAGCGTCGATGAGCAGGGATCCACTGCTGCGCGAGCTGTTTACGGCGCTGACCGAAGGGTTGGCGCGGCCGCAACACCTGTGGACCGTGGGCGTGGTCGTGGTTGCGCTTCTTGTGGGCTGGTTCGGTGCGCGCCTGATGCGCAGCCGCGTCGAGGCGCGTCTGACCGCAGCTCAGGGGTCGAGTCACGTCAAAGTGGAAGCGCTGCGCCTCTCGATGGAAGGTTTCAGCCGGCTCGCATTCCCGGCCATCACGCTTGGCCTCCTGCTTGCAGGCGAAGCGCTGTTGCGAGCGATCGGCGTTTTCAGGAACGCCGACGATGCGCGCCTGCTACAGCTCGCGATTACGTTGCTTGCCGCGATGGCGGCGATTCGGTTGGTCATCTACATCCTGCGCCGCGCTTTTGCAGGCATTGCGGTGCTCGCGAACTTCGAACGTGCGCTCGCCCTGGTCATCTGGATGATCGTCGCCCTCTACCTCGCCGGTGTCCTTGCCGACGTGGTCGACTGGCTCGAGGCGACGCAACTGCAGATCGGCAAGGCGCGCGTATCGCTGTGGATCATCATGATGGGCCTGGTGTCGCTGGCCGTCACCGTGCTGGCGGCGCTGTGGCTCGGATCCATTGTCGAGTCGAGGTTGATGCGCAGCCAGCTCGACATGAGCCTGCGTGTTGTCCTTGCGCGCCTGGCGAAAGCGTTGTTGCTGCTGCTGGCAGTTCTGATCGGGCTGTCGGCGGTTGGCATCGACGTGACGGTGTTGTCGGTCTTCGGCGGTGCGCTCGGCGTTGGTCTTGGACTGGGGCTGCAGCGGATCGCAAGCAACTACGTCAGTGGCTTCATCCTGCTGCTCGATCGCAGCCTGCGCCTGGGCGACCTGGTCACCGTCGACAAATACCACGGCGTCGTCGCCGAGATCAACACGCGCTATACGGTTATACGTGCGCTCGACGCGACCGAGGCGATCGTGCCGAACGAGCTTTTGATTTCGACGCCGGTGACCAACCATACGTACTCCGATCGCCGCTCACGGGCCGCCGTCAAGGTGTCGGTGAGCTACGACGCGGATCTGAAGCGGGTGATGGCGCTACTGGTGGAAATCGCGCAGGCACACCCGCGCGCGCTCAAGGACCCGGCCGCCGGGGCGGCCGTCACCGGGTTCGGCCCGGATGGAGTGGAGTTAGAGGTGGGCCTCTGGATTGCCGATCCAGAGCGCGGTAAGGGGGACATCCAATCGGACGTCGCGCAGGGGATCCTGGAGCGTTTCCGCGCTGCGGGAATCGTGATTCCCTATCCGCAGCGGGAAGTACGCATCATCCACGTTAACCCGGCGTCTCCTCCTCCGGGGGGTTGAGCCGGGTCACTTTGGGCCCAATTTTCACTATCACAGGCAGGACCACGCGGCTAGAATGGTTTCAGCGGTTTCGTGAGGATGCCGCGTTCTTATATTTCCTTGACCTGACGTTTGGTTCCGGACACGTTCCGGAGCAGCGTCCCGCTGGAGTGTGCATGTATTTCTTCGATTTCATGGATGGCGGCGTGTTGGGCCTCAATTGGTGGCAGTTGATCCTCGCCACACTGGCTCTCACCCATATCACCATCGCCGCCGTCACCATCTTTCTGCATCGTTCACAGGCGCATCGCGCGCTCGATCTACATCCGATCACGAGCCACTTTTTCCGTGTCTGGCTGTGGCTGACCACCGGAATGCAGACCATCGAGTGGGTGGCCGTGCATCGCAAGCATCACGCCAAGTGTGAAACCGCTGAAGATCCGCATAGCCCGCAAACGCGCGGCCTGAAGAAAGTGTTCTGGGAAGGCTCCGAGCTGTACATGGCAGAGGCGGCCAACACTGAAACGCTGGCCCGCTATGGCCACGGCACGCCCAACGACTGGGTCGAGCGCAACGTTTATTCACGCTTCACCTGGCAGGGCGTGGGTCTCATGCTCGGCATCGACTGGATCCTGTTCGGCTGGGCGGGTTTCGCAGTCTGGGGCATGCAGATGATGTGGATCCCGATTTTTCCCGCGGGCATCATCAACGGCATCGGCCACTATTGGGGTTATCGCAGCTACGACGTCGCCGACGCGAGCATGAACATCGTGCCGTGGGCCATCCTGATCGGCGGGGAGGAACTGCACAACAATCACCACACGTATCCGACCTCGGCGCGCCTTTCGTCGAAGTGGTACGAACTCGATCTGGGCTGGATGTACATCCGGATTCTCGAGCGCCTTGGCCTTGCCAAGGTCCTGCGCGTGGCGCCGGTGCCAAAGGTAGAACGGCCGCGCGCGGGCATCGACCTGGACACGCTGCAAGCGGTGATTTCCAATCGCTACGACCTGCTTGCGCGTTATGCACGCGACCTGCGCCGCGCGTACCGGGAAGAGCTCGAAAAGATGCGTGTGTCTGCTGCCGACCGCCAGCGCTTCGTGGCGCTGAAGCGGTGGCTGCGCAAGAGTGACGTCGCGGCGATTCCGCCGGCGCAGCAACAGACATTGCGCGAGATGCTCGGGCACAGCGGCGTCATGAAAACGCTGCTCGACATGCGTGCCGAGCTTGCCACGGTGTGGGGGCGTTCCGCCTCCACGCGGGAACAGATGCTCGCGCACCTGCAGGACTGGATTACTCGTGCGGAAGCAAGCGGCATTCGCGCCCTGCAGGAGACTGCGTTGCGTATTCGTAGCTACGCGCCGTCACCCATCGCTGCCTGATCGACCCTCTTCCTCGCGACGAGCGCGCCCATGTGGCGCGCTTTGTTTTTTCAGCGTGAGGCTGCGCCGAACCGTCTTTCTATTTGCACAAGCCCGCGCGATATCCTCGACGCCCTGAAGTTTGGGGAAACGAGGATTGGATGGCGCTTTTCGGGCGTGCGCTGGCGGCTGCATTGTTTTGTCTTCCGGCGGCGGCCGTGCTCGCGAGCGATCGGCCGTATCTCGCGGCTACCAATGCGCTTGCAGACGAAGACGACGACAACGTGATCGCGCTTGAGTCCTGGATCGAATCCGCGCGCCGGTTCCGCGAGTTCCGCTTCGAGCCCGAGTACCACTTCGATCCGCGCAATGCGGTGCGGTTTGAACTCGGCATCGCACGCGACCGCCGCTCCGACCCTGCAGTGAACTCACGCGGCGCGGAAGTAGAGTTCAGGCACCTCTTTACCGACTTGGCGCGTTCCGGTTTAGGCACGGGCGTCATTGTCGGCGTTGATTGGGACGGTCGCAGCGCAGGACGCGAAGGAGCGGAGCAGGGCGTTCACGCCTGGGCGTTTAGTACGGCCGGTCTGGTTACGTTGCGGCCCACGGCCGACACTCTGGTTCACTTCAATCTCGGTGGCCTGAAGGCGACGAGTGAAAGCGCGCGTGCCCGTTGGGCAGTTGCGCTCGAGCACGAGATCGTGCGCCGGACGACGCTGTTCGTCGAAGCGGGCGCGACCGCGCGCGAGCAAAGGTTGGTTCATGGCGGCGTGCGCCATTGGGTCAAGCGCGATCGTTTCGCCATCGATCTGACGGCGGGACGCCGACACGGTGATCCCGCAAGCAGCACGTTCATCACGCTCGGGATCGCGCTGCAGGACATCTACTGGTAGAGCGTCACCCGCTGTTGCGATGTAGACCCAAGCGGTCGACGATGCGCTTTTCTTCGGCAAAGGCCTCGCGACAGGCGCGTGCGTAGTCACCGGGCCCGAGGTACGCGGGTTCGAGGTCGTACTTCTGCAACTCGGCGAGATGCAGCGGATCGAACAGCGCGGTCTTGAACGCGTTGTGCAGAGTGGTGACGACTTGCGCGGGCAGGCCGCGTGGGCCGCCAATACCGTACGGTGACGTCGCAACGATGGGAAATCCGAGCTCGCGCAGCGTCGGAACCTGCGGCCACCGCCGCGTGCGCTGTTCGCCAAACGTCACCAGCAGGCGCAACTTGCCCGAATCGACATACGGGCCGAAGCCGGTCGAATTGGCCCCGGCCATCAGCTGTCCTGAAGCGACAGCGAGCATCTGCTCCGAGGTGCCTTTGTATGGGACATGCAGGTAGCGCAAGCCACGTGACGAGAACAATTCGTCGAGCACGATGTGCGGCGTGGTGCCGATGCCGTTGGTGCCGATCGAAAGTTCACCGGGTCGTTCGCGCGCAAAGGCGAAAAGATCTTCGAGCTTGCGGAACTGGCTGCTGGCATTGACGACAATGCCAAACGTGTATCCCGAGATCTGAATGATCGGCGTTACGTCTCGGATCGGGTCCCAGCTCACCTTCTGCGTGTAAGGCGCACGAAAGATCGTCTGCGGCAACTGCGCGATGGTGTAGCCGTCCGGATTTGCATACTGCAGCACCGGCATCGCGAGCGTGCCGGCAGCACCGCCGCGATTTTCGATCACGATCTTCTGGCCAAGATTGCGGCCGGCCATCTCAGCCAGGATGCGCATCGACAGATCGGTCGATCCGCCCGCCGGCCATGGCACCCAGAGGATGACGGGCCGGCTCGGAAAAGGATCGCCAGACTGCGCGAACGTGCGCGGCGCGCACACCGTCGCGGCGAGCAATGCCAGCGCCGAACGCCGATCAACCGGCGCGCCACGGGCAGGCACTAATTTCTCCGCCATTGCAGCAGCTCCATGGTTACGTGGCCCCCGATCAGATAAGTCGAGCGCGCTGGCTCGTCGCGCTCGAGCTTGACCAGGCCGACGCCCGGGCAGTACCACTCCAACGTGGTCAGTGGCATGTCACGCCAGCCGACGACCGCATCCGCGTAAAGGCGAACAACACCATGGCCGCGTACGCGCACTCGTGTCAACCGGACGTCGGAATGCCGCGGCGAGGTGCTTCATGGCCCGCCGCGTTTCGTCAGCGCACCGAAACCGCGTTGCGGATCGTAGCCCCAGCAGGCGAGCAGGAAACAAACGGCAGTACAGCCGAGCACGATGACCGGCGCCCAACCCGGATCCTTGCCGTAGAACGCGAAACGGATCCACTCGACTGCGTAGGTGAACGGATTGACGGTCGCGAGGTAGTAGACCCACTGCGCACCCGACTCCTGCAACTTCCACAGCGGGTAAAGCGCGGTCGACATGAAATACATCGGGAAGATGACGAAGTTCATGGTGCCGGCGAAGTTCTCGAGCTGCTTGATGTGCACCGAGAGCAGCAATCCAAGCGCGCCGAGCATCAGCGCGCCGCCGACCATCGCAACCAGCGCATGCAGCGCGCTCATGCCAGCGAGCGGCAGCTCCGTTCCAAGCAGCCAGGCAATGGCGATGAATGCCAGCGCCTGGGCAAGCGATAGCACAGCGGTCGCGGTGAGCTTGGAAAAAAGCAGCCAGGGTCGCGGCAGCGGCGCAGTGAGCAGGAGCCGCATCAAGCCCATCTCGCGGTCGTAGACCATTGCCAGCGATGACTGCATGCCGTTGAACAGCAGGACCATGCCGATCAGGCCCGGCGCGATGTACACGTCGTACGAGATGTACGTGTCATAAGGCGGCACGATCGAGACCCCGAATACGTTGCGGAATCCCGCCGCAAAAACAGCCAGCCAGAGCACGGGGCGCACCAGGGCAGAAATCAGGCGGCCGTACTGCATCGAGAATTTGAGCAACTCGCGCAGAACCAGCGCACGCAACGCGCGCAGCGCGTGCGGCACGAACGGCACCGCTGGCGCCAGATTCACGGTAGGCGCCGGCTTGGTCGCCACCACCTCGGTCATCGTGTCTTGCATAGTCCCTCGGGCGCGTCGGCGCCGAGCGTATCGAGCACGTTGGTCGGATGCAGTATTCCTTCGGCGGGCGCGAGCGCGATCACGCCCTGTCCGTCCGTGAGAAGCAACGGCTGGCGCAGCTGGCGGTCCCACGCGCGAAAACTCAACCGTACCCCTTTGAAGCCGTCCAGTGTGAAACCGGGCTGAACAAATGCCTTCAGTTGCGCCGCCGGAGTCAGTGCCTTGTCCAAGGCGGCTTGCAGGATCGACTTGGTCGCGATCCAGGCGGCCCAATCATGACCGGTCATAGGGCGACCAACGCCGCGCTGGAAGCGGCGCGCAAGTTGTGGCGCGCCGAAGCGCTCGAAGTTGGGCGCCCATGCCACGGCGAACAGACCACCATCTCCGACTACCGGCCGCGGCAACGAAATTCGATAGGGCAGCAGGCGCGCAAATTCGCCTTCGCTGTCGACCACCCACACCACGTCGTACTCGACGTTGGCCGTAACGAGCAGCGGATTCGCAAGATCGCGCTCGCGCGGATCCGCCGACAGTTTGAATGGACGCGCCGCGACGGGTTTCAGGCCGAAGCGTTTGATCGAAGCCTGCACGGTAGCGAGCCGGGTCGTGTCCTCCTGCGTCGTTCCGTGCAACACCAGCACGCGACTCCAGCGCCGCGAAGCGAGCATCTGTGCCATCGCATCCGCACGCATGCGCTCGCTGGGATAGGTGTGCAGCAGATTGGGCAGGCATTGACCGGCGCGCAGCACATCGTCCGGTTCGCCTGCGTTAAGCAGCGGAACCCGGACCACCGGCGCCGCGCGCGCGATCCAGTCGGCGGGCAGGTCAAGCACGATCGCCACCGCACCCGCCTTTTCAAAACGCTGCATCAACGTGCGCGCATCGGCGGCATCGCGCGCGGCTGCTGCGTCGACCCTGACTGTGAGTTTGGCTGCGTCCAACTCGAACTGGCTTTCCTTGATTGCCACGTCCACTGCCTGCCCAAGCGGGCCACCCGGCTGGCCGAGATAACCGAGTTCAACGCGTCGCGGATCGAGCCGCTCGTCATCGGCGCGTGTGAGCACACCGATCGTCAGGCTCGCTGCGTGCAGGGGCAGAGCGCACAGCCCGAGGGCCAACGCGAAAATCCAGTTGACGCGCAAGTGCATGCGCTCAATCGTCCACGACGACCATATACGGTACGCGCCCGACCGCCACCGTCTTGATCGCCTTGGCCTGGCCAACGTCGATCACCGTAACGTCGTCCGACAGGCCATTGGCGACGAAAAGGCGTGACCCATCGCGGTTGAGCGCGACGTTCCAGGCGCGCTTGCCGACCAGCACCAGGTTGTTTGTCTTGCGTGACGCCACGTCGACGAACGCGACATGGCTAGCTCGTCCCAGCGCGACGAACATCGTCTTGCCGTCGCGCGCCAATGTCAGGCCGACCGGCGTAATGTCGTCCGGCCGCATGCCCTTGACCTCGAAATTGATCGTGTGCACGACCGTCAGATCGCGCGTCGAGATGATGCTGACGCTTGCGCCCAGTTCGCTCGTCACCCAAAGCTCGCCGCCGTCCGC
>DASQAE010000272.1:0-3476 GCA_035635915.1 Burkholderiaceae bacterium
ACCGACCGCTCGCCGAGTTCGCCGTGGGAAAAATCGAGCCAGCCACGCAACCGCCCGTCCGCACCCTTTTCCGCGCCGGCATACATGCACACCGGCAGTTCGTTGGCGTAGGAAAAAATGTCGATCCAGTCGATGCGCAGGCTGGGGCCGACCGCGCGCGGGCGGTTTTCGACCAGGAACGCCCCGGCGGCATCGGACAACATCCAGCGCAGGAAGTCCTTCTCGAAGGCAAGCTCGGGTTGCGCCTCGACCTGATCGGCCTGTCGGTCAAGTTCAGGCGAATACCGTTGCGCGCGCATCAGCAGCGAAGCGATCTCCGAACCGGTGGCGACCGCGTTCGGATGTTCACCGGCGCGCACTGCGAGCCACGCGTACTTGAGTGCAGTCAGTCCTGCAAGGCAGACGCCGGCGGTGGCGACGACCTCGCAGTTCCCTCCGCCTATCTCGCCATGAACCATCACGGCGTGGTTCGGCATCAACTGGTCGGGCAACGAGGTGCCCGAAACGAGGCAACGGATGTCGTTCAACGCGAAACCGTCGTCGCACAGCCGGCGCACGGCCTGCGCAGTCAGCTGCGCATTGTTGAACGCGGGCAGGCCGGTGGCGGGATCAACGACGTAGTGACGCGAGACGATGCCGTTCTGACGTAGCACCACGCGCCGCACACGCGAAGGCCGCCCACCCGGCGCTCCGAGCACGGCTTCCATGCCGTCATTGGCTACCGGCGCATGGGGCAGGAACGTCGCAGTACGCGTGACGTAGACCGACTCAGCCATGGTCATGGCCCAATCGCTCGACGCCCGATCCCGACGGTGCCTCGTAACTCTGACGCGTGCGCTCCAGGCGTGCGCCCATCAGCGGCGTCAGCGCCCGCCGCAACAGCATGCTGAGGGGAACAACCGTGACGATGACCGCGAGCAGGAACAGCATGTAGAACACCAGCAGCGCGCGCCGCGCCGGTGCCCCGGGCGGGCCAAGGGCGCGCAACGCGCGGCCCCAGATACGGAAACTGCGGATGCCAATGGTCTCGCTGGCGACGAGCGCGGTGTCCACCTTGCATGCGCCGAGGCCGGTGAGCAACGGGGTGTCGCGTTTCTCGTCGTTGCGCCGCAGGCCTTGCAGTAACGCCACGCCAAACCGGCCTGCGTCGCGCAGATCTTCCTCTGCGACGCCCGCAGCGGGCAGGCCCCAGAACGCGTCCTTGCGCCCTGTCAGCACCCAGCGCGGTGTGGTGATGAACGTCGCCAGTGCATGACCACGATCGACAAGCGCTACATGATCGAGATGGCGCGCGCCGGCATCGAGCAACAATTGCTTCACGGTTTGCTGCGCCATCACCCACATGTTGCGGCACGCGGTCGCCGTCACCACGGCGCGTCCGCGCAGCACTGCACGCGCCACCGGGTGCTGCAGGAAGGCCGTCAGCGGTGGCGGCGGCGAGAGGAACCACACCGGATACGCGAGGATGATGAGATCGAAGTTTTCGTCGCCTGCCAGCGGCAGTGACGCCAGCGGCGGCGGGTCGAGATGGACCGTCTCGGGAAACGTATCGAGGAAACACCAGAACGGCCAGGGAAACGGGAACGGCGGGGTGACTTCGAGCCGGACGCACGTCAACGCCACGTCCGCCTGCTCGCGCAGCGGTCGGACGATGTTCTCGAGCAGGGCGGCGGCCTGGCCTGTTTGTGAAAAATGAACCGCCAGAACTTTCTTTACCATCCGCACTTCACGCGTCGAGTTGACCAAGATTACTTGCTCGCGTCGCCAAGCTCAAGGCGAACCGGGCCCGACAAACGGACTCTTCATGCACGGCACCACGGTCCACACCGTTGAAAACCTGCTGTATTTCACGCTGCTGGAGCTGATCGTGATCGTCGGTGCGGCTCGTCTATTCGGCTGGCTCGCGCGCGCTATGGGCCAGCCACGCGTGGTAGGCGAAGTCATCGCCGGCCTGGTGCTCGGTCCCTCGTTATTCGCGGCGCTGGCGCCGGAAGCGTTCGCATACGTCTTCAAGTCGACCGATAACCTGACCGTTTCGATCATCAGTCAGCTGGGACTCATCCTGCTGATGCTGCAGATCGGCATGGAGTTCGAGTTCGGCGTTCTCAAGGAGCGCGGCAGCCGGACTGCAACCACATTCATTTCCGTCGCGGGCATCCTGGCGCCGTTCGTGCTCGGTATCTCGATCGGTTATGTGTCGGCCCCGGTGCTGGTGCCGGGTGCTGCGCCCCTCGGGTACATCCTGTTTTGCGGTGTCGCGCTCTCGATCACTGCCATGCCCGTCCTCGGACGCATCATGATGGAGTTCGACCTGACCCGCACGCGCGTCGGAACCATCACCATTTCCGCCGCGGCGGTCAACGACGTGGTTGGTTGGACCCTGCTCGCCATTGTTTCGGCCGTCGTGGCCGGGGAACTCTCGCTCGCTGCAACGTCGGTGCGACTTTTGGCACTTGCGGCTTATGTGGCAATCGCGTTCTTCGTCCTGCGGCCGCTCATGCACCGGCTGTTGGATCGCACTACGAAAGCGGCCGAACCTTTGACGCTCAACGGGCTGGCGCTGGTCCTGATGTTCGCGTTCGCCTCCGCGATCGTGACGTTCCAGCTCGGTGTGTTTGCGATCTTCGGCGGCTTCATGGTGGGGGTGTTGCTGCACGACCGGATCGCGTTCGTCGAGGCCTGGCGCGAGCGCGTCGCGCCGCTCGTCAACACATTGTTCCTGCCCGTGTTCTTCACCTTCACCGGCCTGCGCACCAACATCAACGGCCTCGACACAATTGAACTGTGGCTATGGTGCGCAGGTTTCATCGCCCTCGCCTACCTCGGCAAGTACGGCGGTTGTTATGTCGGCGCGCGGCTGGCGGGTGTGCCGAAGGATGAAGCACGCACGATGGCGATCATGATGAACACGCGCGGGCTGATGGAGCTCGTGGTGCTGAACGTCGGCTACGACCTGGGCGTGATTCCGCAGACCGTGTTTACGATGCTGGTGTTGATGGCGATCGTAACCACGGTCACCACGGCGCCGCTGTTGCGGGTATGGCTATCGCGCATCGGCCACGTCGTTTCTGCCGGTCGTGACGCCTGAGGTGATGGAGCGCGCTGCATGGCGGGGCCACGTCTTCGGCAACTGGGCGATCTCGCAGATCTGCGCAAGCAGCTCGCGCAACGCGAGGCGGACAAGCGTCAACGCGAGGAGCAGCAACGCCTGCTCGAACAACGCCAGCGCGAAGAGGGCGGCAACTTCCTCGACGCGATGGACGCGCTTGGTGTCGCGCCGCTAGCGCCCGACGAACGCGTGCAGCATCCGCCGCGGCGCCACGCCCCGCATGCGCACAGCCGTGCACGCGACGACGCCGCGGTCCTGGTCGAATCGGTGTCCGATGAGATCGACGTCGAGCGGCTATTGGATACCGATGACGCGCTCTCTTACCGCCGTCCCGGCATCGGCCCCGACGTGCTGCGCAAATTGCGGC
>DASQAE010000273.1:0-5146 GCA_035635915.1 Burkholderiaceae bacterium
AACCGAAAGGAAACGCAGATGAACGAAGAAAACTTCGACGGCGTTGGGGGGTTCAAGATTTTCACGCGCTCGTGGCGCCCTGCAAACAAACCGCGCGGCGTGGTCGTCATCGTGCACGGATTCAATTCGCACAGCGGGCAATACCTGTGGGTGGCCGAACAGTTCATGACGCGCGGCCTCGCCGTGTACGCGCTGGATCTGCGCGGCCGCGGCAAGTCGGAGGGCGAGCGGTTTTATGTCGAGAAGTTCACCGACTATGTCAACGACGTCGCGAAGTGTGTGTCGCTGGCGAAATCACGCGAACCGGGCCCGCCCGTTTTTGTGCTCGGTCATAGCGCCGGCGGTGTTGTTTCCTGCGTCTACGCGCTCGACCACCAGGCCGAAATCGCTGGCCTGATCTGCGAGAGCTTTGCGCACGAGGTGCCGGCGCCGGATTTTGCCCTCGCGGTGCTCAAGGGGCTGAGCCATCTCGCGCCGCATGCCCACGTGCTGAAGCTCAAGAACGAGGACTTTTCGCGTGACCCGAAGGTCGTCGAGGCGATGAACAACGACCCGCTGATCGCGAACGAGAGTCAACCAACACAGACAGTTGCCGAGATGGTGCGCGCCGACGAGCGGCTGAAGAAGGAATTTCGGCTCATTGCCCTGCCCGTGCTCATCCTGCACGGCACGCAGGACAAGGCCACCAAGCCAAGCGGAAGCCAGCGCTTCTACGAGATGGCCAGCTCGAAGGACAAGACGCTGAAGTTATATGAAGGTCACTTTCACGACCTTCTCAACGATGTCGGCAAGGAGGCGGTCCTTGCCGACATACAGCGTTGGATCGATGCACGCATCCCCGCACGGTGAACGCGAGGGAGGCCGAAGCCGATTGCGCTAACGCGGGTGCTTCGTCTCTGCCGGCGCTTCGACCGAGGTCGGCTTGCAATCGGCCTGGAACTCGCACGGCAAGGTACCAGCCGGAAGGCTCGGCTCGCGCCGCACGCTGCCAGCTTCGAACACGTCGATGTCGGTGACCTTCACCATGCGGCCATTCTCGCGCGATCCGGGGCAGGTGGTCGTGGTTCCGACCTTGATCGTCATTTCCGCGTCGGCGTAGTACGTCGTAACGCGACAAGCGGCGACCGCAGACGCGGCGTGGGCTGCCGTTCCAAACGCAAGCGCCAGCGCAACCGCTGCGGCATGGATACCTCTTGCTGCGAGTGCATTCATCTGCATGTCCGTCTCCAATTCGGCCCGAAACGCCGGGCCTGCGTTCTTAAAGACGGAAAAGCGCAGCGGAACCCGCCAAGCGCGTGAATATTCACGCGAGGCCTACGGCTGTGGCGGCGAACACGCGGAAAACGATTTTTCGGCCGGGTTCAGGTTCGGGGGTTGCCATCGGCGCGCACGCCGACCTACTCTCCGCCTCTTCCTGGGGGGAGACAACATGAACAGATCGTCGCGGCGCGAGGTGCTGAAGGCGGGTGCGTTTCTGGGCGGCTCGGCACTGTTCGGTGCCGGCGCCGCCTTTGCGCAATTGGGTGTCGGCGGTCCCAACCGCTACGACCTGGTCATCCGCGGCGGCGAGGTACTGGATCCCAGCCAGGGTCTGCGCGGCAAACGCGACGTTGCAATCAAGAACGCGAAGATCGCTGCCATCGAGCGCGAGATTCCCGCGGAAATGGGCGCGCAAACGCTCGACGCAGCCGGGCGCCTTGTGGTGCCGGGCCTGGTCGATCTGCACGCGCACGTTTACCCACAGGGCTCGGCGATCGGCCTGCCTGCCGACGAACTCGTTCCCTTCACTTCCACCACGACCTACGTCAGTGCCGGTGATGCGGGCGGCAACAACTTTTCAGCATTCAAGCACTACGTGATCGGCCAGGCGCGCAGCCGCATCTACGCGTTCGTGCACATCTCTGCGATCGGCCTTGCAGGTTTTCCGGTCGGCGAGATGAAGGAGATCGAATATGCCAACGTCGATCTCGCGGCAAAAACGATGGCCGAGAATCCTGACGTCGTGCTCGGCGTGAAGGTGCGTGAAACCATCGAGGTGGTCGGCACCAACGGCATCGAGCCGCTGCGCCGCGCGCGTCTTGCTGCGGAGCGGGCGGGCACGAACGCGCGCGTGATGTGCCACATCGGCAATGCGCCGGGCAACCTGGCAGACGTGCTCGATCTGCTGCGTCCGGGCGACATCCTCACGCACTCATACAGCGGCGCCGGCAACAACACCGTGCAAGACGGCAAGGTGATCGCCGCGGCGCTCGAGGCGAAAAAGCGCGGCGTGCTGATCGACGTCGGCCACGGCGGCGGCAGTTTTTCCTACGCTGTTGCCGAGCCTGCGATCCAGCAGGGACTGGTGCCGGACACCATCTCGAGCGACATCCACGCCTACAGCGGCAACAGCCCGGGCATGCCGTTCCTGCCGTGGGTGATGAGCAAGTTCCTCAACCTGGGTTTCAGTCTCGAGCAGGTGATCTCGCTGGCGACCGAAAAGCCGGCGAAGATCATCGGCAAGGTCGACAAACTCGGCACGCTGCAGGTGGGAGCGCCGGGAGATGTCGCGATACTCGAACTGGTCGAAGGTGCGGTGGAATTCGTCGATACGGTCAAGAACACGCGCAAGGGCACGCGGTATCTGAAGCCGGTGCAAACGATCCGCGCGGGACGGCCGTACGGAAGGCCGTTCCCGGCGCCGTTTTCGTATCCGTGAGCTACCGCACAAACGCCGCGCGCGAGATCTGATCGAGCGCCGGCGTCCAGGCGTCCCAATCGTGACCACCCGGCAGCACGACGTAGTGATCCGGCGCGACTACATCGCGCAGCAGGTCGCGTTTCGCTTGATCGCGCGCGCCGACGCCAACCCACACCGAAACCTTTGCAGGTGTGCTGCACAGGACTTCCTTGAGCCAGGCGAAGTTTGCTTGCGCGAATCCGAACCGGCTTTCAGGCAGCGGCGCGGGCGCCGAATAGCGGCACACTCCGCCCGCCTGCACGACTTCCTGCACCACATCGCCGGGACCTAGATACGGCGCAAACAGCAGCAGTCCCTTGACGCGTTCCGGATACGAACGCGCATAGGCAACCGCGCCGTGGCCGCCCATCGAAATTCCGGAGATCCATAGCTCCTTGTAGCCGCGCGCCAGCAGCGGTCCGATCACGCTCGTGTGCAGCTGCTCGACCAGCGTGTTCTTGTTGTAGTAACCGAAGTGCGCATCGGCCGCGAAGACATCGTAGCCGGGCGCGTTCTTGCGCAGCACCGCCAGAAAACCGTGCACCTCGTAGTCATCGGGTTTGTCGGCGAAGCCCGGTAGCAGCACGATCGCGCCGCGCGCACGTTCCGGGCCGAGGTCGCCGTACGCGACGAACGGCATCGGCTCGTGCGCAATGCGCCAGTAGCAGCCGGTCAGCGTCAGGAGGAGCGCGAAGGCGAGCAAGCGTTTCGCGTTGAGCATGGGCACGTGCTCTGACATCGCGAGCCGAAGGCGAGGGATCTCGGTTTGCGAAGTAGCGAGATTCCGCGCTGCGCTCGGAATGACGAGAGACCTATTCCGCTGCCTGGCTGGCGGCCCCGCCAACCACGGGCTGCGCATGCACGACCGGCTTGCCCTTGAAGATCCGCTTCACCACCACGAAGAACAGCGGCACGAACAGCAGGCCAAGCGCGGTTGCGGCGATCATGCCGCCCAACACGCCCGTGCCGATTGCGTTCTGGCTGCCGGAGCCGGCGCCGGTTGCAATCGCGAGCGGAAGCACGCCGCAGCCGAATGCAAGCGAGGTCATCAGGATCGGGCGCAACCGCAGGCGCACGGCCTCGAGCGTCGCCGGCACCAGTTCGACACCGTGCTCCATTTGTCCGAGCGCGAACTGGATGATCAGGATCGCGTTTTTTGCCGAAAGCCCGATCGTCGTCAACAAACCGACCTGGAAATAAACGTCGTTCGACAGCCCGCGGCCGGTCGCTGCAAGCAACGCACCAAGCACGCCAAGCGGCACCACCAGCAACACGGCGAGCGGTATCGACCAGCTTTCATACAGCGCCGAAAGGCAGAGGAACACCACCAACACCGAAAGCGCATAAAGCAGTGGTGCCTGCGCCCCCGACAACCGCTCCTCGAACGACAGCCCGGTCCACGCAACGCCGAAGCCTCCGGGCACTTGGGCGGCAAGTCGCTCCATGGTCGCCATCGCCTCGCCGGAGCTGTGGCCCGGCGCTGCGGAGCCTTGGATCTCCACCGACGGCGTGCCGTTGAAGCGCTCCAGGCGCGGCGAGCCGAAGGTCCACTTGCCGCTCGCGAACGTCGAAAACGGCACCATCTCGCCTTGCGAATTGCGCACGTACCATTTGTTGAGGTCCTCGGGGACCATGCGGAACGGCGCATCGGCCTGCAGATACACCTTCTTCACTCGCCCTTTGTCGATGAAGTCGTTGACGTACAGGCTGCCCCATGCTGCCGAGAGGGTTGCGTTGATGCTCTCGACCGATAGCCCGAGGGCGCCCGCGCGCGTGGTGTCCACGTTGACGTTGAACTGCGGCGTGTCCTCCTGGCCGTTCGGCCGCACGGCGGTGAGTGATGGTTCCTTCGCCGCAAGGCCGAGCAGTTGATTGCGTGCGGCGATCAGCGCGTCGTGGCCGCCGGCCGCGCGATCCTGCAGATACATGTCGAAGCCGTTTGCAACGCCGAGTTCCAGCACCGCCGGCGGCGCAAACGCGAACACGATCGCGTCGCGCAGTTTCGAGAACGATCCCATCGCGCGCTGGGCCACGGCACGCACGCTGTTGTTCGCACCCGGCCGATCCTTGTAGTCGCGCAGCCGGATGAAACCCAGCCCCGCGTTCTGACCGCTGCCCGCGAACGAGAACCCGGCCACCGTAAATAGCGCCTCGACCGCTTCCTTCTCATCCTCCATGAAATGGCGCTCGACTTCGCGCAGCACGTTCAACGTGCGCTCTTGCGTCGCACCGGCCGGCAGCAGCGCCTGCACGAACAGGATGCCCTGGTCTTCGTCGGGCAGAAATGAAGTCGGCAGGCGGAAGATCAGGTAGATCGCCAACGCCACCATGAGCACAAACGCGATCAGCCAGCGCCCGCTGCGCTGGAGCATGCCGGCGACGGTGCGCCGGTAGGCCGCGCTGCTGCGCTCGAAGCCGCGATTGAAG
>DASQAE010000274.1:0-4209 GCA_035635915.1 Burkholderiaceae bacterium
TGCGCGATGCGGGAGTCGCAGTGGAGTACGTCTGCTTCGATGCGCAGATCCACGGCTTTATCACGATGAGCAAGGTGGTGGACGCGGCAGCTGTTGCTTTCGACCGCTGCGCCGGCGCACTCAAACGCGCGTTTTTCGCCACGGCATGACGAGCGCGGTGAACCAACGGGCCGATCTTGTCGACTCGGGTTATGCGTGGGCGCGGCTCGCCGCTGCGGTCACGTTGTCGGCGTTCGGTGGCGTCGGCATGTGGTCGGTGGTGGTTGCGCTGCCGACGGTGCAGGCAGAGTTTGGCCTCGCACGCGGCGAGGCATCGGTGCCGTACACGCTCACCATGATCGGATTTGCGCTCGGCGGCGTGATGATGGGGCGCCTTGCAGATCGTTTCGGCATCTTTGTTCCGGTCCTGCTCGGTACCTTCGCCCTCGCACTCGGATACGTCGCAGCGGGAATGGCGGGCAGTTTCATGCAGTTTGCCCTCGCCCATGGGTTGCTGATCGCGTTTGCGGGCAGCTCGGCCATGTTCGGGCCATTGATTGCCGATACTTCGTTCTGGTTCCTGCGCCGGCGCGGCATGGCGGTCGCAATCTGCGCCAGCGGCAACTATCTCGCGGGAACGATCTGGCCGCCGATCGTGCAGCACTTCATCGAGACGGCCGGCTGGCGCGCGACGCACATCGGAATCGGCATCGCATGCCTGGTTGGCATGCTGCCGCTTGTGCTGGTCCTGCGGCGCCGCGCCCCGCGCGTAGAAAGCGGCGCGACCTCCGGCGCATCGATCGCCGGTGAATGGCAGCGGCGCGTGCAGGGCCTCGGCGTTTCACCCGCAACGTTGCAGATCCTGCTTGTGCTGGCCGCGGCCGCCTGCTGTGTCGCGATGTCGATGCCGCAGGTTCACATCGTGGCGTATTGCGCAGACCTTGGTTATGGCGCCGCCCGCGGCGCGCAGATGCTGTCGCTGATGCTGGGCTTCGGCATCGTCAGCCGGTTGGCGTCCGGCTGGATCTCAGATCACATCGGCGGGCTTGCGACGCTGCTGCTCGGTTCCGGTCTGCAGGCTGTCGCGTTGCTGTTTTTTCTTCCCTTCGACGGCCTTACTTCGCTTTACGTGCTCGCGGCACTCTTCGGTTTGTTCCAAGGCGGCATCGTGCCCTCGTACGCGATCATCGTGCGCGAATACTTTTCTCCCATGGAAGCGGGCACGCGGGTCGGCACCGTGCTCATGGCTTCGCTCGGAGGCATGGCGCTTGGCGGCTGGATGTCCGGCGCGGTGTTCGATCTGACCGGGTCGTATCACGCCGCGTTTCTCAACGGCATCGGTTGGAATCTGTTCAACATCTTTATCGTGCTGTGGCTGTTGCGCCGGCGGCGTGCAGCGCCGTTGCTGGCGACCTGAGTCACGCGGTGAAAAAAATGGGCCGGTCGTGATTGCCGACTGGCCCATTTTCCTGCGCGCCGCTCACAGACGCTCGACGCCTTCGAGCACGCCGACCAAACGCCCGTCTTCGTAGACGGCACCGTAGCTTGCGCCGCCAACTTCAAGGCGCGCGACTTCGACACTTTCGGGTCGCTTGACTGCGACTTTGCGTCTCGCCCGCACGATCAGCGGGGCAAGCGCGCCACCAACGGCGAGCAGGCCCACGACCGCCAGACGACGGGCACCAACAGCTCCAAATACACCTGCTTCCAAGGCTCGCAACATGGCGATCTCCTTTTTTGTTGTGCACGACGTTTCGTGTCGCGCGACGTCAGGGACTTTCTTTCAGGGCCAGTACTTCCTTGCGCAGTCGCATCTGCGCGGCCTGGCGCGAAACGTCGCGATGGGCGTGGGCGCCGGCACGACGAAAACGCGCTGCCGCCACGAAGGGATTGCGCGGCTTGATCGCAACGGAGCGGGTCTTTTTCATGCTCGTTTCCTTTCGGTGGCGGTGATGAGGGAGAGGCAAAAAAACAAAACGGCCCGGGGCGATCGTCTCGACCCGGGCCGGTGGCGCTGACGCAAGAGACGCTAAAGCGTCTTGGCCTGCTGGATGAGATCGAGGAGAAGCGCGCGACCAGGAAGAGCGCTGGTCACAGTGCTGTTCGTGATTTGCATCAGCATCAGGCGGCTCCTCCGGTAAATCGAAGCGGTTGAATCGGTCGCTGGCTCAGAAATGCACTAGGTACAGCGATGCAATGAGGTACAGCGAAAGTGATTCCATGATAAAGCGACGTTTATCAAATGCAATAGCCTTTGCACGCGAATATTCGCGTTTTCAGCGTTTTCGTTTCAGCGGCGCAACGTTTTCGCGCACGCGGCGCCAGAGTTCCGCGTCGGCCGCTGCGACCGATTTTGCGGCACCGCCTTTTCGGCTGTTGGTGTCCGCATTTGGGGCAGCTTCTGCGGTCGGCAGCAACGCTTCGCCGAGCAACTCCAGCAGGCGCGTGCGGGCGCGGTCGGGATGACGGCGGTAATAGCTCAGCACCAGTCCAACGATAAAACGCTCGTCCTCGCTTTGCGGCAGCGGCGCGTCTGCAGGCGCCGCTGCGCCAGAGGCAAAAGGCATCTCTCCAGCGCGCGCGGCGGCCGCGCCGACGCCGTGCGGCACGTCCATCCAGCCATTGGGTTTGCCGCAGAGTTGCTCGAACTGGCGCGCCAGCCGTTCGCCGATCTGGCGCGATCGTCCCTTGATCTGGCTCCAGTAACTCGGTTGGATCTGCAGCCTTTCCGCGAACCGACCCTCGAGGCCGCGCAGGGTCGCCGCATCGGGCGTGCGTGCCGCCTGCTGTACGAACTCGTCGAACAGCAGCAGCGCGTTGTCGAGCCGCACTTGAGCGATGTCCAGGTGAGTGGTGCTCATCGCCGACGTTGCTCGATTGATAAAGCAAGCATACGCAAACGATACACCCACGGCCGAGTAGGCCCGGCTACCATCGTGCGCACGCATTCGGAACCACCCACGACCATGGACGCTGCGCTGCGCCGCACTGCTCTTTGGGCTACGACGATCCAGGGATTGTTCGCGCTGACCTGGGCGCTTTATGTCGCGTTTCTGCCTGCCTTGTTGGCGCGCGCCGGCCTGGAAGCACGCCTTGCCATCTTGTTCGTCGTGCTCGACCAGACGGTGTTCGCCGTGGCCGACTGGGCGTCCGGCGTTTATGCGGATCGCCTTGCACGCCTGCTCAATCGCATCGGACCGGCGTTGACCGCCTGTGCCATTGCGTCATCGTGTGCGCTGGTCGTTTTGCCGTGGGTCGCAAGCCTTGGCGTCCCTGCGTTGCTGGTTGGCATCACCGTGCTGTGGACGGCGACGTCATCCGCGCTGCGGGCGCCGGTCTTCACGTTGCTGGGTCGCGTCGGCGGCGCGGCACGCCCGGCCGGTGCAGTGAGCCTGGCGTTGGTTGGCATTGGCATAGCGGGCGCGATCGCGCCTGTGCTCACAAGAACACTCGCGCAAGCGGATCCGCGCATCGCGCTTGGCGTCTGTGCCGTCGCGCTGGCCGGCGCGGCGCTTTTTGCCAGCCGCCTTGAAGCCGGGGCTGCGAACGCCACAACCAGCCCGAGCAAGACGGCCACACGAGCGCCGGCGTTTTTTTTCGCGGCGCTGGTCGTGGTCGCCGGCTTCGGCGTTCAAGTGCACACGGTGCTGCTCGGCGCGCGCGCTACGAAAGAAGGGGTGGCCTGGGCGGCGTGGTGGTCGCCTGCGTTCTGGACCGGCTTCGCGCTGGGTCTTTTGGTTGCAGCATTGCTGGGTCGCGCCACGGCGACGGCACCGCCGTTGCGCAGTGGCGCGGCCGGCCTCCTGTTGGGAGCGCTGGCGCTTGTTGCTGCGCAGGTCGCCGGCGATGCGATCCCGTTCGGCGTCGCTCAAATCGTAGCGGGCGCGGCATGGGCGCTGTTCACAGCGATTGCCGTGCGCGCTGCGATGGCCTTCGGCGGCAGCGAAGGCATTGGATCGCCGATCGGACTCATCTTCTCTGCGCTCGCCGTTGCAGCGCTGGCGCGCCTTGGGCTGACGCTTGCCGGACTGCAGGCGGCGGATTGGGTGGTCTGGCTGCCCGCCACCGCCTACGTGGCGAGCGGCGTTTTGCTGCTGCTGTTTGCGCTCAGTGGCGCACGCGCGACGGCAACTGTAGGCGAACCTGCACGCAGCAAATGAGGCTGCCGGTCACGTCTTGCGCGCGGCAGAGGCGGGACGTTCCAACGTCATAGCAAGCTGCGCCTCGTCG
>DASQAE010000275.1:0-3614 GCA_035635915.1 Burkholderiaceae bacterium
AACTGGATCAAGTTCGGCCCGCACTGTCGGGACCTGACGTTGTGCAGGCGTTTCAGGTTCCCGGGAAGCAATTTCAGTTGAAATCTGAGCGCGCGCGCCCCCACCCCAACCCTCCCCCGCTTCGCCGGGGAGGGAGCTAAGTTTCCTAGGCGCGACCCGCGCCGGTCTCCGGGGCGCGCACCAGCAACACCGGTACCGGCGCCGAACGCACGATCTGCTCGGCGTCGCTGCCGAGCAGGAGGCGGCCGACGCCACGCCGTCCGTGGGTGCCGATCACTATCAGATCGGCGCCCCATTTTTTCGCGTGATCGACGACCAGGTCACTGACGCGGCCGGACAGCGTGTCGACCAGGATGGTCTCTGCAGCCAAACCCGCGCTTTCCACCGTGGCCCTCGCTTTGGCGAGCACCTGCTCCCCGGCCTCGCGCATCGCGTCGAACAGGGTTGGCGCGGCCATCGCGGCTTCAGGCGTGAGCGAGATCGCCGCGATATCGACGGCGTGCAACAGCAACAGCCGGGCACCGGTCAGCCTGGCGAGCTTGATCGCTTCGGCCAGGCCGAGGTTGGAGGTGGCACTGCCGTCCACCGGAACCAGAATCCTGTCGTACATCGAACTTTCCTCCAATCGTCGTTTGCAAAACCACTTCGAACCAAATTACGCCTCCGAGTTTCAACTCGCAGCTCATCATCTCCAGTGTCGGCGCGGCTCGACGTCAGTCCGGTACCAGGACCGCGGCACCCTCGATGCGACCGCGGCGCAAGTCGTCCAGCGCTTCGTTCGCGCGCTCGAGTGGATAGCGCGTCGTTCTGACGTCGAGCGCCACGCCCGCGGCAACGCGCAGAAAGTCGGTTGCGTCGCCGCGGGTCAGATTCGCCACCGAAACCAACTGGCGCTCTTCCCACAGCAGGCGATACGGAAACTGCGGGATGTCGCTCATGTGAATCCCGCCGCAGACCACGCGGCCACCCTTGCGCGTGGCACGCAACGCCACCGGTACCAGCGCACCGACCGGTGCAAAGATGATCGCCGCGTCGAGTTCGACCGGAGGAACCTGGTCCGAGTCGCCGGCCCATACCGCTCCGAGCGTGCGCGCGAACGCTTGTCCGGCGGTGTCGCCAGGGCGGGTGAACGCGTAGACCCGGCGACCCTGGTGAATCGCAACCTGCGCAATCAGATGCGCAGCCGCGCCGAAGCCGTAGAGTCCCAGCTCATGCGCAGCGTCGCCGGCCATGCGCAACGTGCGCCAGCCGATCAGTCCGGCACACATCAGCGGCGCGAGATGCACCGGATCACCGGGCAGATCGAGCGGCAGGCAGTACGCCGCGTCAGCAACAACGTGACTCGCGAACCCGCCGTCGCGCCCATGGCCGGTGAACACCGGCGTGTCGCACAGGTTCTCGCGTCCGCTCTGGCAATACGCGCACCGGCCGCAGGTATGTCCCAGCCATGGAATACCGACGCGCTTGCCGACCTCGACGCCCGCCCGCACACCAGGGCCGGCTGCTTCGACAACCCCGATGATCTCGTGCCCGGGCACGAGTGGCAGCCGTGGCAGGTCAAGCTCTCCATCGACGATGTGCAGATCGGTGCGACAGACTGCGCAAGCCTCCACTCGCACCCGCACCTCGCCCGCGCCCGGTTGCGGATCGGGGCGCTGGTCCAGGCGCAGCGGCCTTCGCGGCGCATCGAGCACCATCGCGCGCATCACTGTTTCCCACTATCGCGCTGCGCGTCTGCGCAGCGAACAGGGTGAGTCTAGACACGTATGCTCGCTGCATGATCAGAACAATCCCGGCAGGCACGTCCATCGCAGCGCCCACCTGGTCGCTCGCCCGGGTATGGCCGTACCTGCTCCTTGTCTTGGTGTCGGCTGGGTTGCATTTCGCCTGGTATCAGTGGCCGCAGACAGTCGTTCTCGATGAGGTCTACTTCCCGCGTTATGGCCTCGCGTATTTGAAGGGCGAGTATTTTTTCGATCTGCATCCGCCGCTGGGCAAGCTCATCTACTTCGTGACCGCGTGGTTGGCCGGCCTCGACCCAACCTTTTCGTTTGCGACCAACCAACTGCCCTTTCCGAATTCGAGCTACCTCGCGTTGCGCATTCCTGCGCGCCTGGCCGGCACGCTGCTGCCGCTGGTGCTCACCGGCGTCGCGCTCGAGCTCGGCATTTCACGCTGGGCCGCTCTGGTCGTCGGCGCGCTGGCCGCGCTCGACAACGGCCTGCTGGTGATGTCGCGCTTCGCTCTGGTGGATCCGTTTCTGTTGTTGTTCGGCTTTGGCGCTTTCTGGTGTTATCTGCGCGGCCGCGACCAGAGCTGGAAATGGTTGGCGGCCACTGGCTTGTTAGGCGGCGCGGCCCTGAGCGTGAAGTGGACCGGGCTTTCGTTCGTCGCGCTCATGCTCCTGGCCGAAGGCGTGCGTTGGTTACAGGCGCCCAACGCGCGCGGGCTCGCACGAATCGGCGTTGTCGGCCTGCTCGCGGTGGCCGTCTACGTCGCCTGCTTCGCGGCTCATTTCGCTCTCGCGTCGCGCTCCGGCCCGGATGACGCGGTGATGAGCCGTGAATTCCAGGCGACTTTGGTCGGAAACCCGAACGCAAGCGATCCGACACTGCAGCGACCCAGTTGGCTCAGCCGTTTCGTGGAATTGCATCAGCGCATGTTCGAGAACACGCGCAAGTCGGTCGCACCGCACGCCTATTCGAGCAAGTGGTACGAGTGGCCGTTCATGGCTCGATCGCTCGATCTGTGGGCCGAGCACAAGGACGGACTCATCACCCACATCTACTTTCTCGGCAACCCCGTCGTGTGGTGGGCAGCCGCATACTGCATTCTTTATCTGCTGCTCAACTTCCCGCCGCGGGTGTTCAGCCTGGCAGTGCACCGCCCGCGAGTGACCATCGACTGGGTTGAGGTGAAGATCGTGCTCGCCTACCTGGCGAACCTGCTTCCGTTCGTGCCTATCGCACGGGTGCTGTTTACGTATCACTACCTCGCGGCGCTTTGTGTCTCCCTGATCGGGCTCGGTTACCTGCTCGACCGCTGCGGCGAGTATGGAAAACCACTCGGAGCGGTCCTGGTCGTTTTGGCTTTTGCCTGCTTTCTGTACTTCGCGCCGCTGAGTTACGGGTTGCCGCTGTCGCCCAGTGCCTTCGACAGCAGATTCTGGATATCGGGCTGGCGGTAATCGACTGCGCAGGCGGGTCGCAGTCAGCGCGGGGTGATGTCTCCAAGCTTGACTGCGGCGAACAGCGCCGTGGCCAATGCTGCAACGGCCGCGATATCTGCGCTCACGTGCAGCCCGGCAACGAACGCGTCGCGCGAGGCGTCGATCAGCGCGGCTCCGGCAGCGTCGCTCAGGTGCCGCGCCGCTGCAAGCGCTCCGCCGAGCGTGCTGCGCGCGGCGTCGAGCACGTCTGGAGCAACGCCTGCCGGCGCGGAGTCCGCCAGCGCGCTCCGATAGATAGCCGTGCCGATGCTGCCGAGAATGGCAATCCCGAGTGCACCACCGAATTCCGAGCCGGTCTCCGACAGCGCCGATGCGGCGCCGGCCTGCTCGGGCGGGGCACTGCCGATGATGAGATCGGTCGCAAGCGTGAACACCGGCGCAAGGC
>DASQAE010000276.1:0-4441 GCA_035635915.1 Burkholderiaceae bacterium
GTTCCGAGAGCTTGGCGCGAACATCCGCCAATCTGCGCTCGGCGATGCCGCGCGCAACGCGGCACAGACTACCGTCCTCGAGCTTCAGCAACTCGCCGATTTCGTCGAGACTGAAACCCAGGCGTTGCGCGGACTTGATGAATCGCACACGCGCCAGATCTGCATCCGCATAACGACGAATGCCGCCATGGGGGCGCCGTGGCTGCGCGACCAACCCCTTGCGCTGATAGAACCGGACGGTTTCGACGTGCACTTCCGCCGCGTCTGCCAGGGCTCCGATCGTCAGGCCATCCGTTCCTTGCAGCATCGACTTGACTCCGTACACAAGTACGGACCTAAGCTTAGACAATGAGCGCCAAAGCTGCGAACCGAGATCAACGCGAGCTAAAGGGAGGCCGCGCCCCGTTGCTGGCTGGGGGACTGGCGGCCATCCTGGGGTCGGCGTGCTGCCTCGGACCGCTGCTGCTGATCACTCTGGGGTTCTCCGGCGCATGGATTGGCAACCTGACCGTGTTCGAACCCTATCGGCCGTTCTTCATCGCGGTGGCGACTGGAGCATTGTTTCTGGCCTGGCGCCGCATCTGGCGACCGGCAACCTCGTGCGCGCCCGGGGAGGTGTGCGCCCAGCCAAAGGTAGGCCGCAGCTACAAGGTCATGTTCGCCGCCGTCGTAATGCTGGTTCTTATCGCGCTTGCGTTCCCGTATGTCGCGCCGTGGTTCTATTGATGGAGGTCAACATGAAGGCCCCTTTGCTCGTATGCGCACTCCTGGCAACATTGTCCGCATCCGCGTTTGCTGCGGCGAAGACGGTGACGCTGTCGATCCCGACCATGGATTGCCCGGTGTGCCCGATCACCGTCAAGAAGGCGTTGCACAAGGTGCCCGGGGTGGGCGCGGCAGAAGTCAACCTTGACAAGCGCCAGGCCACAGTGACGTTCGACGACACCAAGACGAATATCGACGCGCTGACCCGCGCGACCCGTGACGCCGGCTACCCATCGAGCGCGATGAGCGAGAAGAAATGAAGGCCGTGGTTCTGGAATCGGAACTCTCGTGCCCGGTGTGTGGCCACATCAAACGAGAGACGATGCCGACTGATGCGTGCCAATGGTTCTACGAGTGCGAACGCTGTCATGCGCTGCTGAGGCCCAAGGCAGGAGACTGCTGCGTGTATTGCTCGTACGGCTCGATGCCTTGTCCACCCGTCCAAGCGCATAGGCGCGGCTGTTGCTGAGCCGGTGTAGCGAGGAACACTTTCACTTCCGCACCGATCTTCGACAGCAGCGAGCGCGGCAGTCGCCGGGCGCTGTAGCAACGCTCGGTTCAGTACGCGGCGTCATTGAAGATGACGAGTGCCTTCATGATGCGTGGCGTGCGTCGCGGCTATCGTGGATGTCAATCGGCGGCTCGGGGCGACGGTTGATCGCGTACCCTCCCGGCGTCTCGCGGAAGGGTTGCAGCAGCAGTTGATCGAGGCGCAGTTCCGCGCGCGAGCGGAAAGCGTCGACGCCGATCGTCATCGCCTCGTGACCTGCCGCAGGCTGCGCGCGGTAAGTGCCGAAGACGCGATCCCACCACGGCAGGTTGAAACCGAAGTTGCTGTTCGTTTCGTTGTAGACGGCCGAGTGGTGCACGCGATGCATGTCGGGCGTTACGACCAGCCAGCGCAGCATCCGGTCGAGCGCCAGCGGCAGCCGTGCGTTGGCATGGTTGAACGTCGCGGTGGCATTGAGCAGTAGCTCGAATCCAAGCACCGCGATGGCCGGCGCGCCGATCGCCGCGACCGCGGCACACTTGATGCCCGTGGAGACCAGTATCTCAATCGGGTGAAACCGTGTGCCCGTGGTGACGTCGAAATCGAGGTCGGTGTGGTGCACCCGGTGCAGCCGCCATAACGTGGGCACAGCGTGGAACATCACGTGTTGGAAGTAGATCACCAGATCCAGCAGCACGAAAGCGAGCGGAACCGCTATCCAGGCCGGCAGCGCAAGTGCGTTCACCAGTCCCCACCCGTGCGCCTCGCCGGCGAGCGCTACGGCGATTGCCGCGCCGGGTGCCAGAACCCGCAGTAGTGCAACATCCAGCAGCAACAGTCCGATGTTGTGCCACCAGCGTGCGCCGCGCTCAAACGTTTGCCGGCGCCGCGGCGCCAGCGCCTCCCAGAGCGCCATGACGAGGAAAACCAGGAGAAATGCGCCGAGCCGCAGCAGCGACTCGTCGGCGATGGCGCTGCTGCTCATGCTGCGGTTCGACCCCTCTGCTGCTACATTTCGAATTGTTCAATGAAGTATATATTCAAACGAACGCTTGAATAATAGGGTCGGAAATCGATCGATGTCAACGCACAACCCAAAACGGGAACTGTTCGAACAACTCGCCCGCATCGGCACAGCGCTGTCGAGCGGCACGCGGCTCGAATTTCTCGAACTGCTCGCCCAAGGCGAGCGCAGCGTCGATCAGCTCGCCACGATGACCGGCGTCTCGGTGGCCAACACGTCGCAGCACCTGCAGAAGCTGCGCCTGGCCGGGCTCGTGCTGGGTCGCAAGGAAGGCCAGTACGTGTTCTATCGGCTTGCCGGCGACGGCGTCGTGGGCTTGCTGGACGTGCTCGGCAAGGTCGGCGAAGCGCACCTGGCCGACGTCGAGCGCATCGTGCGCCTCTATCTGACCGCAAGGGACGATCTGGAGCCCGTGCCCGCCAAAGAACTGCTCGAGCGGGTGCGCAAGAGCCTTGTGACAGTCCTCGACGTGCGTCCGCCGGAAGAGTTCGCAGCTGGCCACTTGCCTGGCGCGGTCAACATCCCGATCCAGGAACTGGAGAAACGCCTGGGCGAGTTGCCCAAGCGCAAAGAGGTCGTCGCCTACTGCCGTGGGCCGTACTGCCTGATGTCGTACGACGCGGTACAGCTGCTGCGCAAGAAGGGACTCAAGGCGCGACGGCTCGAAGCGGGGTTGCCCGAGTGGCGCCATGCGGGGCTGCCGATCGAGCGTTGAATCCTCTTGCCTTCGTTCACGCCGGGCGCGCGTGGCCGTAATACGTGTACGTGAACGGCCGCGGTCCCTTGACGTATTCGTTGCCGAGATCGGGGATATCTCGACCGGAAAGCCCGCAGGTGCACGCTTTCTGCGCACCATCGCCAACAGTCCTCGGAGGGACGCGCGGCCGGAATCATCTTCTTCAGCTAGCGCCTCGCCTCCCGGTTACGCAGCGCGAGGTCAATCAGCCGCGGCAGCAGATAACGCTCGTACAGGCTCATTGCCTTGTCTCCACGCCCGCTAAGTGAACTCGCAGTTGCGCATCATGCCGCCGTCCTCGTGCTCGAGGTTGTGGCAGTGGTACATGAAGAGGCCCGGTTCGGTCGGCGCGACCAGGATGCGCACGCGTTCGCCGGGGAAGACGAGGAATGTGTCCTTGTAGCCGGCGTCGATCAGACCTTCGCGCAGGTCAGCTTGCGCGGCGGTGCCGGTGCGTTCGAGCACGCGAAAGCGCACACCGTGAATATGCATCGGATGCGACATGCTCATCATCCCCGAGTTCTCGTTGGCGAAGGTCCACACCGTGCCCTCGCCGACTGGCAGGCGCTCGTCGGTGGCGACCGCAGTCATGTTTTGATGGTCGAAGGCGCGGCCGTTCAGAAAGCCGCGCATGTGGCGAAACTCGAGCTCGGTATGCACTTCGTGCTTGCCTGCGCGTGCCGGCGCCGTAGGCGCAGGCAACTGCGGCGCGGCAGCGGATGTGCGCGCTTCACGCGCGACCGCAAACCGGGCGATCTGCAGTTCTTCGCCCTGGCCGCCGCTCATCATGTCGCCCATCATCCCGTTCATCATCCCGTTCATCATGGTGTCTTCGAACGCCCGGCTGATGAGCGCCACTTCGGCTCCGCCCGCTCGCGTACCGAAGTCCTCCAGCAGTTCGATACGCTCGAACGGCGCCAGCACGACATAGGGACGCACCTGCGCGCCCTCGTCGCGGCTGAAGAGGCCGTTGTCGGCCGCGATCACGTGCAGCGGCCGCTCGTCTGACCAAGCAAGCTTGTAGATACGCGCGTTCGAGACATTCGCAATCCGCAACCGGTAGCCGCGCCGCGCAACTTTGAAGGCCGCCTCAGGCACGCCGTTCACGAGTACGCGGTCGCCGAGCACGCCCGTCATCTCGTCCATCATCATGCGCTGGAAGACGAGCTGATTACCGCTGCCGACGCGACGATCTTGCAGCACCAGGTTCAGCTCATGCTCAGGAGCGGGCAGCCCGAGCGCCGCCTCGTGCGGCTCGCGCACGATCAAGAGCCCCGCGAGACCTGAATAGACCTGCCGCCCCGTCAGGCCGTGCGGATGCGGGTGGTACAGGTACGTGCCAGCCGGGTTCTGCACCTGGAAGTCATAGACGTATTCGGTGCCGGAAGCAATCGCAAACCGCGGATGACCGTCGGCGCGCTCCGGG
>DASQAE010000277.1:0-3836 GCA_035635915.1 Burkholderiaceae bacterium
TGGAATACGTCGACGGCCGCCCGATCACGGAACGTTGCGACACGCTGCGCCTGGATATCGATGCGCGGCTGAAGCTGTTCGCACAGGTTCTCGACGCCGTGCAGTACGCGCACGCCCATCTTGTCATCCATCGCGACCTCAAGCCATCGAACATCCTTGTCACCGCCGATGGCCAGGCGCGGCTGCTCGACTTTGGCATCGCCAAATTGTTGGCCGACGACGAAACCGCGAGCGAAACGCATCTGACGCGCGTGGCCGGGCGCGCGATGACACCGGACTATGCAAGTCCGGAACAGATCCTCGGCCAGCTGTTGAGCACCGCTACCGATGTTTATTCGCTCGGCGTCGTGTTGTACGAGTTGCTCGCGGGCAAACGGCCCTACCGCCTGAAGATGCCGTCGGCGGCGCAACTGGAGGAGGCCATTGTCAGTGCTGATCCCCGCGCCCGAGCACGGTGATCGACGCCAAATTCGCAGCCGCGCGCGGCACCAGCGAACGCAGGCTTGGCCGCGCGCTCGCGGGCGACCTGGACACGATCGTGATGAAGTCGCTCGCCAAGTCGCCCGGCGAGCGTTACGCCACCGTCGCCGAGTTCGCCGAGGATTTGCAGCGCTATCGCGACGGCCTGCCCGTGCGCGCGCAACCGGCTTCGTTCGGCTATCGCGCGCGCAAGTTCTTCGGTCGCAACAAGGTAACCGTCGGTGCTGCCGCCGGCGTGTTGGTCGCACTGATGGTCGGTGCCACGTTGGCAGCGTGGCAAGCGCGTGAAGCACACCGTGCCGCTGCGAAGGCCGACGCGGTGAAGGACTTCCTGACCGCGCTTTTCGAAGCCAACAGCCTCGAACGCACGGACGCGGAGCGCCGGCGCTCACTGACCGCGGCGCAACTGCTCGAGGAAGGCGCGGCGCGCATCGGCACGCACTTTCACGAGCAGCCGGAACTGAAGCTCGAGTTGCAGAGCGTGATCGGCCGGCTGATGCACGACCTGGCATTGAACGAGCAGGCACTCGCGCTGCGCCAGGAACGTGTCACCGTGCTCGCGCGTGCCGATGCACCGGCGACCGAGCGCGCACAAGCGTTGCGCGATCTCGCCGACACGCTTGCGCAGAAGGGCGACTATGGCGGCGCAACCGCACAGCTGCAGGCGGCAATCGATCTGCTTGCGGCAAAAGGCAGCCGCGGCGACGACGTTTTGCGTTGGTCGCTGGTCTCGGCGCTGGGTAATCTCAGCATGGATTCCGACCGCAAAGGTGGCGAGCAGAAGCTGCAGCAGGCCGCAGATGCGCTGCGCCGGATTGCGCCGCAGTCGATCGAATACGGCGATGCGCTGATCAGTCTTGGCGAAGCGCACAGTGCCGCCAATCGCACCGACCTTTCGGTGCCCATGTTCGATGAGGCGCTGCAGTTGCTGGAGCGCGCGCTTGGCCCCCGCTCGATGCGCCTCGCGCGGTATCGTCACCACGTCGCCGAGGCACTCGCCTCGCAGCGGCGGTGGCACGAGTCCGAGGTGCAGATGCGTGCCGCTATCGAGATCCTGCGCGAGACGGCTGGGCCGAACCATCCAAGCACGGCGGTGGCGGAGCTGTTTCTTGGCCGCCTGCTTTCGGTCCAGGGGCACCCGGCGCAGGCGCGCGCGTTGCTCGAGCCCGCCGCGGCCGTGCTGAAAGGGCGCCAGGATTTCGATCCACAGTATCTGGCGAACGCGCTGCTCTACCTCGGCGAGGCGTACCTCGACGAAGGCCGCATCGCCGAAGCCGGTCCGGCGCTCGAAGACGCAGTGCGGCGGCTGGAGGTCGACGGCAGCGCAACGCCACTTTCCACCGCGCGCACCATCTACGCGCGCTATCTGCTCGACACCGGCCGTTACGCCGATGCGGAAGCGCAGCTGGTTGCCGCGCGCGCGCAGCGCACTGCGTTGACAGGCCCCGAGCACCCGAGCGTAGCGACGCTGACGAATCGCCTCGGCCTCGTTTATGCGGCTGCTGGTCGCACCACCGAGGCGGAAGCCACTTTCCGGTCGGTGCTCGTTTCGCAGGCGAATCGGGAGGACGTGTTCGGCTCGCCGCGTCATCTTGCAGCGATCAACCTTGCGGCGATGGATCTCGAGCGCGAGCGCTACCCCGAGGCGCTGGCTGCGTTCAGCGGTTTCCTGCAGGCGTTCGACGCTTTGCCCGCGAGTGATCGCAGCCGGGTCGCGGAGGTAACCCTGTGCCTGCGGCTGGCGCGAGCGTTGCTGGGTGTGGGACGAACCGATGAAGCCGACGCCCTGCTGAGGCGCAGCGGGCAGTTGACACCGGCTTTCTACGAGCATGCACCGCTGCGGTTGCAGCAACACCTGGTAAAGGCGCGTTTGCTTGGCGCACGCGGCGAGGTGAACAACGCACGCGCCGAAGTCGCGCTCGCGCGCGCGTCGCTGCGCGCGCAGCCGGCACTTGGACCGCACTTCGAACGTCAGGTGCAGTTGACCGAGCGCGACATAACGCGCGGGCGCTAAGCCGCAGTGTTCACGCCGGCGGCCAGGTGAATAAACGACGGCGCGCATTGACCGGTAACGCGACCGCAGGCCGTATTCCCGCTGATCGGGACCGCGCAGCAATCTCCTCGTGTCAATGGTCAGTGGAGATGGGTAGCGGCGAAGAATCACGATTGGCAGCGTGAAACGGGGGTTCCACGCTGAGTTGCGCCGTGGCAAACACGTGGGGCGCGGATCCCGGTCGCACACCCCGCAACAGCGTGCGACGGCTGGCCGCTACGGCCTGACCGGTTGCAGAGAGCCGGCCACCGCTTCGCGAAAATCCCACAGCCCAAGATGGGCAGAGGGTGACAGGCGTGCGCGGAAGCGCCAGACTTGCCGCATCGATAACGTTCGATCTGGCGGGATCCAGCACCCGCGCCGATGGCAGGTCACGAGGCCCCGCTCACCCAGTTACTGCAGCGCGTCGCGCAAGGCGAACGCGGCGCGCTGGACCAGGTTTTTGCCGTTCTTTACCCCGAGCTGCGCAAGATCGCGCGTGCGCGGCTGCGTTCGCAGGGGGGCGTTGCACACCTGGATACAACCGCCCTGGTGCACGAGAGTTTCCTGCGCCTCGTGGATGCCGCCGAACTGGTGCTGACCGACCGCAAGCATTTTTTCACCTACGCCGCGAAAACGATGCGCAACATCATCATCGACTTCGCACGCGAGCAGCTTGCGGAACGCCGCGGCGGCGGCCAAACGGCGTTGCTGCTCGATACCGTGCTCGCCAACGAGGTGCCGGCAAACGCCGGTGAGGCGGCGCTGATACGCATCAATGACGCGTTGCTTGCACTCGAATCGGTCGATCCCGCGCTGGCGCAGGTGGTCGAGATGCGTTATTTCGGCGGCTACAGCGAAATCGAGGTCGCCGAGCTGCTCGGTTCGTCCGAGCGCACGGTGCGGCGCCAGTGGGAAAAGGCGCGCGCGTTCCTGCTCGCAACGCTGCAGGAATAACGCGGCCGGGTGTGGGGCGCGTTTCCGTATGTCGGCTGCCCGGTCCCCCTGCAGATGAACGTCTCGGCCACCACCTGGACCACGCTGTCGAAACTGCTCGACGACGCGCTCGATCTGCTGCCCGCCGAGCGGGCGGCCTGGCTGGAGCAGTATGCGCAGAGAGAACCCGCGCTCGCGCCCACGTTGCAGAAGTTGCTGGCTGCCCATGCCAGCGACGAAACAGCGGATTTGCTGCGGCAACTTCCCACGCTTGACCTGCCCGATCCGGCGACACCGGATCCGAGCGCAACCGGGCTGGGCCCAGGAACGCTCGTTGGACCGTACCGGCTGGTGCGCACACTCGGCAGCGGCGGCATGGCGGACGTCT
>DASQAE010000278.1:0-6364 GCA_035635915.1 Burkholderiaceae bacterium
AAAATCTTGCCGATGAGAGGTATCAACTCGTGAACGGTTACAACACCCAACGGCGCGGCGCCTTTGCGGGCGCCGAGATACGGATTTGAGCGCTTCGGCGTTTGCGGTCGAATCGGCGCCAGGGCGGCGTTACGTGCTCGTCGCCCTGGCCGCGGCCGGGGTGGCGAGCGTCGCGCTGTCATTGATGGTCGGCAGTGTCGCGGTGCCATGGTCCGAGGTGATCGGCGCGCTGCGTGGCGATCGCGGTGACGCGCTCGCGGCAATCGTGCTCGACTTGCGACTGCCGCGCGCGCTGTCGGCGTTTGCGGTCGGTGCGCTGCTGGCATTGGCGGGCGCGTTGTTGCAGGCGTTGCTGCGCAATCCTCTTGCCGATCCGTATGTGCTCGGCATCTCGGGTGGTGCTTCCGTCGCGGCGCTGATCACGCTCGCCGCCGGCGCGACGCTTTGGGTGATGCAACTGGCGAGTGCCGCGGGCGCGCTTCTTACGTTGATGCTGCTGGTCCTGCTGGCGCGACGATCGCTTTTTTCGCGCGACGTGCTCGCGGGCGACGATGCGGCGAGCGGGGTGCTGCTGACCGGAGTGATGATCGCTGCGCTGACCGCTGCGCTATTGAGCCTGCTGCTTGCCCTGGCGCCAGAAGGGCGCCTGCGCTCGATGGTGTTCTGGCTGCTGGGTGACCTGGCTGGCGCCACCGACAAGGCAACCGCGGCGATTGCGTTGGTGCTGCTCGGCGTTCTGCTAGCGCTTGCGTGCTTGTTTGCCCGCCGACTGAACCTGATCCTGCGCGGCGATGTCGCCGCATTTACCCAGGGCGTAGACGTCGAGCGGGTGCGGCGCGTGCTGGTCCTGGTTGCGGCACTTGCGACCGGTTGTGCGGTGACGCTGGCCGGTGCGGTCGGCTTTGTTGGTTTTGTGGCGCCACACATCATGCGCAGGCTGGTTGGGAACGACCAGCGGCTGCTGCTACCTGCCGCCGCGTTGTTCGGAGGCGCACTGGTCGTGCTCGCCGACACGATCGCACGCACCGCCGCGGCGCCCCTTCAGTTGCCAGTCGGCGTCCTGACCGCATTGCTCGGCGTGCCGGTGTTTCTCTGGCTGCTGCAACACCGGTGAGCACCACTGCCTCCTTCTCCTGCGTAAACGTCTCGCTGCATGTCGGACCGCAAGCCAGGCGCCGTGTCCTCGTGCACGCGTTGCAATGGGAGGTGGGCGCCGGTGAACGCTGGGTGGTGCTCGGACCGAACGGGGCGGGCAAGTCGACGTTGCTCGCGGCATTAGCCGGCGTGCGCCGGACCGAGGAAGGAAACATTCTCTACAGTGGCGCGCCGCTCGCCGCTCTTGACGTAACCGCCCAGGCGACGCGGCGCGCGCTCGTGACGGATCGCTGGCATGACCCGTTTTCCGCGAGCGTGATGCAGACTGTGTTGACGGCGCGCTATCGTTTCGGCGTCGACGATGGCGCCGCCGCGGCCGTGGCAAGCGATGCTCTTAGCCTGCTCGATTGCGCGCATCTTGCGGGTGCCGACGTACGCACCCTGTCGCGCGGCGAGCGCCAGCGCGTGGCTATTGCGACCGCGTTGGCGCAGGACACACCGGTGCTCCTGCTCGACGAGCCGATCGCGCACCAGGATCCGCGTCACCAGGCACTCGTGCTCGACGCTCTGCGCGCAGCACCCGGAAGAACCGTGGTTGCTTCACTGCACGACGTCAATGCGGCGCTGCGGTTTGCCACCCACGCACTGCTTCTGACCGGGCGCGGCGAATGGAGCGCCGGCCCGGCAAGCGAATTCCTCACCGCGCAACGTATGAGCGCATTGTTCGAGACCCGGTTTGTCGCGTGGAGCGGGCCAGGTCCGGCCGGATCGGCGCAAGTCCTGGTGCAGCAATCGACTGACGCGCACCATAGCCCTCCGCTATAGTCGGCGCTTACCCGCCAGGCCACGCGGTCGAGAGAAACCGCACTGTGCGGAGTGAGGGGGCGCAATGCCGGTTTTTCTGGTTGCCAATCCAAAAGGAGGTGTCGGCAAGAGCACTGTTGCCACCAACCTGGCCGGATATTTTGCTCGGCAGGGACACCGAACCATGCTGGGCGACCTGGATCGCCAGCAATCGTCGCGTGCGTGGCTTGCTCTGCGACCAAGCACGTTACCCGCCATCGAAACCTGGGACGTCGACGCTGAACGAATCGCGCGTCCACCGCGCGGTGTCTCGCACGTCGTGCTGGATTCACCGGCCGCGTTGCACGGCAGCCTGCTCAAGGAATCGTTGCGGGTGGCCGATCGCGTGATCGTGCCGCTGCAGCCTTCGTTGTTCGATATCTACGCAACCACGACGTTTCTCGCCAAGCTCGCCGAGCGCGGCGACCTGAAGGCCAATGGCAAAGTGGGTGTGCTGGGAATGCGGGTCGATCAGCGCACGCGCTCATCGGGCCAGTTGCAGCGGTTCGTCGAAGGGCTCAACCTTCCAGTGCTGGGTTTCCTGCGCGACACGCAGAATTACGTGCAACTCGCGGCACACGGATTGACGGTTTGGGACGTGGCGCCAAGCCGCGTCGAGAAGGATGTCGAGCAGTGGGAGTCGCTGCTCGCTTGGGCGGATGGAGGCAAGCAATGATTGACGCGGAGCATTGCCAGACCTTTGCAGCGTACAACACGTGGATGAACGAAAAGCTGTACGACTGCGCTGAAAAATTGTCCGACGCCGAACGCAAGGTGGATCGAGGCGCATTTTTCCGCTCCATTCATTCGACGCTGAACCATCTGCTATGGGGCGACCGCCTGTGGTTGTCCCGCTTCAATCGACGCAAGTACGAAGCGGGCCCGATCGGGGTCGATCTGTACGAGGATTTCGGTTACCTGCGCCACGCACGCGTGGCGATGGACGCCGATCTGACCAACTGGGCGATGCACGTGGGCGCCGACCGGCTCGCCGGTCCGCTGACCTGGTTCTCTGGTGTGGCACAACGCGACATGACGCGCCCGATGTGGTTGTGCGTGACGCAGCTCTTCAACCACCAGACCCATCACCGCGGGCAGGTGACCACCCTGCTCAAACAAGCGGGCATCGATCCTGGTGTCACCGACCTGGCGTGGGCGCCGCTCGCGCGCGACGCCGGCGGCAAGATCACTCTCGCTGACGAGTACGCGCTCTAGCCGGGCGCTCCGGCGCGACCTGCGCGCTGAAACGCAGCGTTGCCGTAGCGATGTAGACCTCGCGCAGGAACGTCAGCAGCCCGGCGATCAGCGCGAGCAGGGCACAACTGAAGATCGCAGCCACGACCCGCGACAGATCGGGCGACCACTTGTAGTACGCGGTGACGAACAGCCCGACGATCACCGCGCATACCAGCAGCGCGGCGATTACACAAAGGGCGATGGCGCGCAGGATCATCACCGAACGGCGCGCACAGACTGCATGCTCGGAGCGCAACGCGTCGGCGTGCGGCACTTCCTTGCTGTCGAGCAGATCCTCGATCTGGCGCGCGCGATCGACGGCGCGTGCAAGCCGGTTCGCCAGCACACCCAGCAGGCCAGCGATCGCCGTGAGCAGGAAAACCGGCGCCACCGAAAGCTGGATGACGTGGGCGATGAGGTCGAGGTCTTCCGGCAGGGATCCCATCTACTTGGCGGCGGTTCGCGCGGCATCGATCCGCGCGCACAGTAGCGCAAGCTCCTCGACCATGCGCGGCGTGTGACGGTTGATCCGGTTGGCGTCGAGCGTTACCAGTTGATCGTGCGCGACTGCCGGGATCTGCGGAAAACGGCGCCATATCTCGAGCGCGTCTGAGGGGCGCGCATCGGGTTCCGCGGTGACGATGATCTCGGGCCGTGCTGCGACGACCGCCTCTTTTGACACCTGCGGCGCTATCGGCGCCAGCTCCTCGAATACGTTGCGTCCGCCACATACGCGGATCGCTTCACTCAGCACATGCCGGCCACCGAGCGTCATCAGCGGTTCTGACCAGATCTGATAGAAGACCCCAATCTGTTTGCGTTGCGCGTATTGCGTCCGCAGCGCGGCGATGCGCGACCGAAAGTTGGCGGCGACGACGTTGGCTTCCGGGTGCCCAACCAGCACGCCCAGCCGCTCGATCGAGGTGGCGATGCTCTCGATCGCACCCGGTTCGTTCACATAAACCGGGGGGCCCAGGCGCTTGAGCGCTTCGACGACCGCCGGCGAAAAACCGCTCCCCCAGATGATGATCAGATCGGGACGCGCGGCCGCGACGCGCTCGAGATCGACGTTGTTGATGCGCGCAACCCGCGGAATCTTCTGCGCGGCCGCGGGGTAGTCGGCATACTCGGTCGTGGCCACGATACGTTCGCCCGCGCCGATGGCGAAAAGCTGTTCAGTGATGTGCGGCGCAAGGCTGACGATGCGTTGCGCGGGCTGCAGCAACACCACGGTGTTGCCGGTGTCGTCGATTGCCCTGAGCTCTGCCGACGCACTGGCGCAAAACAGGAGCAGGGCCGCGCAGGCGGCGCGGATCATCGTGGTTTTTTTGATGCCTGCGCGGGATCGGGCACCGGCGGTTCGGTCACGAATCCGATCTTCGTCAATCCGGCGTCCTGTGCGGCGCTCATCACCTCGGCGACGCGCTCGAAGCGGGCCGCCTTGTCGGCGCGCAGGTGCAGATCGGGCTGCGGCGACTTCTTGGCCGCGACGGCCAGCCTTGCCGCCAGATCCTTCGCATCGATCTGATCTGCGTTCCAGAAGACGCGCCCCTCGGCATCGATCGAAAGTTTGATCGCCTCGGTACGGCTGGCGACCGGCGCGGCCTTGACGTCGGGCAGGTCGAGGCGGATTGCATATGCGAGCAACGGCGCCGTGATGATGAAAATGACCAGCAGCACCAGCATCACGTCGACCAACGGCGTGACGTTGATCTCCGCCATCGGCTGCGAAGGCGACTGTCCCCGTTCAAAACCTCCGAAGCTCATGCGCCGCTCCGCGGCGCAGCTTCGCGCCGCCGTAGCCGGGCGCGTCTGCCAGTGCGCCCGTGGACGGGCGGGGGTGGGGGCGCATAGCCCCTTATTGATCGGAGGCGCGAGCCGAACGTCTTCATTCCCCCGCCCCCTCCAGTCGCGCACCCGTCGTCACATACGCGTGCAAGTCGTGTGCGAACCCGTCGAGCAGGGCGAGCAAAAGGCGGTTCACACGCGTGAAAGCGTTGTAGGCAAGCACAGCCGGGATGGCCACGGCGAGGCCGAATGCAGTCATCAGGAGCGCCTCGCCTACGGGCCCTGCAACCTTGTCGATCGAGACCGTTCCTGCGCTCGCGATGCTGAGAAGGGCGTGATAGATGCCCCACACCGTGCCGAACAAGCCCACGAATGGCGCCGTGCTGCCCACGGAGGCGAGAAACGTGAGACCCGCCTCGAGCCGGGCGGCGGCCTCGTTGATGCGTTGGCGCAGCGCGCGCGTGATCAGTTCGGAGCGGTCGATACGTGAAGCCAGACTGCCTTCCGCCACCTGGCTCTGCGCCGCACTTGCAGCGCTTTGCGCCAACGGAACAAAAAGCGCTTCGGCATCGCGGGTGCGCAACTGGGCGATTGCAGCGTCAACCGACGGCGCGCTCCAGAAGGATTCCAATTGCCGCGCAGCACTGCGTACGCGCAGCCACGCCCACGCCTTCCAGAGAATCAGGAACCAACTTATTACCGACATCCCTAGCAGCAGGTACGCCGTGGTGCGGATGACGATGTCGGCCTGGGTCCAGAAGTGGGCAAGGCCGAGGCTGGCGCTTTCGAGCTCCATAGCGGGTTACTGCTAGCGCAAGCCCAGCACGTCGTGCATGTCGAACAGGCCGCTTTGTTTGTCCGCCAGGAACCGCGCCGCGCGCAGCGCCCCGAGCGCGTACGTCATGCGGTTTGCCGACCGGTGCGTGATCTCGATGCGCTCACCGCTGCCGGCAAAAAGCACCGTGTGATCGCCGACGATGTCGCCGCCGCGGATTGCCGAGAACCCGATGCTGCCTTCCTTGCGTGCGCCGGTTTCGCCGTGGCGTGCGAATACCGCAACGTCGTCGAGTTTGCGGCCCTGAGCGCCGGCGATCACCTGGCCCATCATCAAGGCGGTGCCGGAGGGTGCGTCGACCTTGTGGCGATGGTGCGCTTCGATGACCTCGACGTCGTAGCCGGTTGCGAGGATGCGCGCGGCGACTTCAAGCAACTTGAAAGTGGCGTTCACGCCGACGCTCATGTTCGGCGCGAAAACGATGGGAATCGTGCGCGCGGCAGCTTCGATCGCCTGCCGACCGGCCGCATCGAAACCGGTGGTGCCAACCACGATCCGCACGCGATGCTGCAGGCAGGCCTGCAGGTGCGCGAGGGTAGCGATCGGGCGCGTGAAGTCGATCAGCAC
>DASQAE010000279.1:0-1806 GCA_035635915.1 Burkholderiaceae bacterium
CACGTAGCCGTCGACGCCGAAACCGCCGCCTTGCTCGACTTTGCAGAACGTCTTTTCGAAGAGAGCGCGGGCCGGTTCGATCTCACATCCGGCGTACTGCGCCGCGCGTGGGACTTCACCGCGCACCGGATACCGACCCAGGACGAACTCGACGCACTGCTTCCGCTTGTCGGCTGGCCGATGGTCGAATGGCAACCACCTGCACTGCGTCTTCCGTATGCGCGGATGGAGCTTGATTTCGGCGGCATCGGCAAGGAGTACGCCGCCGATCGTGCGGCGGAATTGTTGCGCAAGGCCGGGGCCCAGCACGGTTTCGTCAATCTCGGTGGCGACATTCGCGCCATCGGTTTGGCGCCGGACGGCTCGCCCTGGCGCATCGGCATTCAGCACCCGCGCAACGCAGGGGAACTGCTTGCGTCAATCGAACTCGCCGCTGGCGCGATTGCCAGCTCCGGCGACTACGAACGTTATTTCGAGTGCGATGGCCGGCGTTATTGCCACATCCTCGATCCGCGCACCGGCTGGCCGGCGCAACACTGGCAATGCGTGTCGGTGGCTGCGCCGGCGTGTGTGGCTGCCGGCGCCTGTGCAACCGTTGCCATGCTTGCGCCGCGCGACGAAGCGGTCGCGTTCCTGCGGCGGCAGGGCGTCGAGTTCCTCGCGGTTACCGCTGGCGGCGAGGTGGTCAGGCACTGAACCACCGAGCCTTTACGCGCCCACCACCGCACGTGCAAGCTCGATACAGCTGAGCGGCGCGCTGCCCTCGGCCTTGTTGTTGACGATCACGAACGCCGGTTGCGCGCTGCGCAGTGCGACGTGGATCAGGTGCGCGAGCGTGCCGCGGGTCACGATGTCGGGATCGATGATGCGATCAAAGGGCGCGTAGCGGTTCTTCGCGTCGTCGTAGCGGAATCCGGCTTGCAGGTTCCAGCGCACGACAAGCGGCCCGGCGAGCTTCCATTCGGTGCCTTCGGTTTCTTCTGCGTCAAGCTTCCTGAGCGCCGCAACCTGACGCGTGACTTCCGGCATCCGCGTGTGCACGCCGAGGCACAAACGGGTGCCGGTCGAACGCAGCATGCGGACGAACCGCGGTGTCAGCAGCTCGGCGTCGCGAAGCTCGACCGCATAAATCGGTGTCTGGTCCGCAGCCACGCGTGGCAGATCGTTGAAGAACGCGCCCATTTTTTCGATCAAGGCGTGCGCAGTGCCAGTGGAGCTGAACAATTCGCGCGGCAGCGGCGAGAACTGGAACACCAATGGGCCGCATTTGGCGCCCAAACCTTGCAGCCCCGGTTCGATGAACAACTCGCGCGCGGCGGTCGGGTCGAGAAAGTGCACGTTCGCCGAGGCGGATGCACCGTCGGCAGCGCGCAGCGTGGCAGCGGTCAGCAGCGCCGGCGCCTTGACCAGAAAGCGGAAATTCTCCGGCACCTGGTGTGCGTAACGGCGGTAGGCCTCGGGCGCAAGCGGCTGGTAGAAGCCGCGGTCGATGCCAACCGTGCGCAGCACCGGGTGGGCCGCGTAGGCAGGCAAGCCAAACCGGGCGAGCTGCGCTTCGGCAAAGCGCCCGCCATAGACGCAACCTTCCCAGCCCGGAAAGCTCCACGATGACGTTCCCAGAAACACGCCTGCGGGAAGACGGCGCCCCAGTCGTGACAACGTGTCATCGAAAACAGGCGGCGCGATCAAACTGTCCGGCGCCGCGCTGGTTTCCTCACGCAGGTCGTCGAACAGTTCGAAGCGGAGAGCTTGCCGCGTCATCGCGGCAGTGTAGGGCGCCAGCGAAGCGACCGCGGCATGCGCCGG
>DASQAE010000280.1:0-7645 GCA_035635915.1 Burkholderiaceae bacterium
ACACCAGAGCCGAAGGCAACGCGCAGACAGACATCCGGCTCGATGTGCCGCTCAAGGAAACGCACTCCACGCGTGTGAACGGTGCCATCACGCTGGCCGGTGGCGACCTCTCGCTTTTGCCCGACGTGCCGCCGTTCTACAACGCCGCGGGGCGCATCGAGTTCACCGAGTCGAGCTTCAAGATCGCCAACGCGACCGCCGGTTTTCTCGGTGGCCAGGTAAGCCTCGAGGGAGGAGTGCGGCCTGACGCCCCGATCGTGATCAACGCCGGCGGCACCGCCACGCCCAGTGGCGTGCGTCGCTTGACCGACGTGGCGTTGGTGCAGCGCGTGCTCGACCGGACTCAAGGCACGACGCGTTACACGGCCACGCTTACCGTGCGCGGCGGACGCACCGAGCTGCACGTGGAAACCGCGCTCGCCGGATGGGCGTTCAACCTGCCTGCACCGCTGCAAAAGACCGCCGCGGAAGAATGGCCGACGCGCTTCGAAATCGTGCCGCAAGGCGACGCGCCTGGCGTATCTCGCACCGACCGAATGCGCTTGTTGATTCGCGACAGGTTCGCGATGCAGTTGGCGCGCGCCACACCGCGCGGCGCACCCGCGCGTTTGTTAAGTGGCATCGTCCGCGTCGGGCGTGGCAGCGACGCGGACGTCGAAGCGATTCCCGAGACCGGCGTGCGGGTGGTGGTCGACGTGCCACGGCTCGAAGTCGACCAATGGAAGCCGTTGGTTGCGCCGCCGGGCGGCGAAGGAAGTGGCGGTGCAGCTGGCACGACTGCCGGCTCCGGCATGCCCGACCTGATCGCCGCGCGCGTCGACGAGCTGGTTTTTTCCGGCAAGACCATCGCCAACGTCGTGCTCGGTGCAACTCGCGCCGCCGAGGGCGACGACGTGCTCTGGCTTGCCAACATGGTTTCGGACAACGCGACGGGCTCGGTCAACTGGCGCATGCCGAAGGGCGACAGTCCGGGCCGAGTCAGCGCCCGACTCGCGCGCTTGCTGGTGCCGGACAGCAACCCGAGCCAGGTCACCGATGTGTTCGATGCTCCAAGCGAGGATGCGCCGGCGCTCGATGTGATCGTCGACAGCTTCGAGCTCGGCGAACACAAGCTGGGACGGCTCGAACTGGTTGCGCAGAACACGGGAAGCGACAACACGGCGCAATGGCAGCTGCAGCGGCTGGAGATTTCCAATCCAGATGCACGCATGCATGCTACGGGCCGCTGGTATCGCGAGCCCGGGGCGGAGCGACGCACGATGGCGCTCGATCTCGCCTTGGAGTTCAACGATGCCGGCCATCTGCTGGCCAGGTTCGGTATTGCGGACGCGCTGCGCGGGGGCGAAGGCACTCTCGAAGGCCAGATAAGCTGGCGTGGTGCGCCGGTGTCGATCGACTACCCGACTCTCGCCGGTTCGCTCAAGCTGGTTTCGGCCAAGGGGCAATTTCTCAAGGCGGACGCCGGTGCCGGCCGGCTGCTCGGTGTTCTCTCGCTGCAGGCCCTGCCCCGCCGCTTGGGGTTCGATTTCCGCGACGTGTTCTCCGAAGGATTTGCGTTCGACTCGATCACAGCCACCGCAACTATTGCCGCGGGCGTCATTTCCACCCGCGACTTCCGCATGCGCAGTGCGAATGCCACCGTCTTGATCGAGGGCTCGAGCGATCTGCGCGCGGAGACGCAAAATATGCACATCCTGGTGCTGCCTGAGGTCAGCGCGACGTCGGCATCGCTCGTGTATGCTCTTTTGGCGAACCCGGCCATCGGACTCGGAACCTTCATCGCTCAGCTGCTGTTGCGCGATCCGCTGTCCAAGGCCTTCTCCTTCGAATACGACGTCACCGGATCCTGGCGTGACCCTGTCGTCAAACGCCGCGAACGTGTTGCCAGCGGCAACACCGGCGGCGACGTGAATCCGCAACAGCAAGCCCCGGAACGAAAATGAGTACCGCCACCGCCGTCACCGTCGCCGCCGTGCAGATGGTCTCGAAGATCGACGTCGGCGCCAATCTGCGCGACGCAGCGGAACTGATCGCGCGCGCTGCACGCGCTGGCGCGCGCCTCGTGGTGTTGCCCGAGTATTTCTGCATCATGGGCCGGTCGGATCGCGACAAAGTCGCGGCCCGCGAGCCCGATGGTCAGGGCCCGATCCAATCGTTCCTTTCCGCAGCGGCTGCCGAGCACGGGATCTGGCTGGTAGGCGGCACCACGCCAATCGATGCGCAACAGCCAGATCGAGTCAAGAACAGCGTGCTGGTCTACGACCCGCAAGGCCATCGCGCGACGCGTTACGACAAGATCCATCTTTTCGCGTTTTCCCGCGGTGAAGAGTCCTACGACGAGGCGCGCACCATCGCGCCCGGGCGCGAACTTTCGACTTTCGAATTCCAGGCCATCGGCAGCCCGCGCATCAAGGTCGGGCTTTCGGTGTGCTACGACCTGCGGTTTCCGGAGCTCTACCGCGCGCTTGCGCCGGTTGATCTGATCCTCGTTCCTTCGGCGTTCACTGCCACCACCGGGCGCGCGCATTGGGAGACGCTGCTGCGAGCACGCGCGATCGAGAATCTGTGTTACGTCCTCGCCGCAGCGCAAGGTGGCAGGCACGAGAACGGCCGCGCCACCTACGGCCACTCAATGCTGATCGACCCTTGGGGCAAGGTGGTTTCCATGCAGGAGGAAGGGCCGGGGGTTGTCGTGGGCACTATCGACACCCAAATAATCGCGCAGATGCGTACCGACCTGCCAGCGCTGTCGCATCGAGTCATCAAGTAACCGCCCCGCGCCTTTACGCTCGTGCGGTCCGTCGCACCCGAAATTTCGAGCCTGCCGCCATGAACCTCACTGATCCTGCTCTCGATCGCCTCGCAATCGCCCGTGGACTTCTGCTCGAGCCCTACGGGCTGGACGAGGGAAAACTGGTGCGTGCGCTGGGCACGATCTTCGAGAACCGCGCCGACTTCGCCGATCTTTACTTCCAGTACACGCGCAGCGAGTCGTATTCGCTCGAAGAAGGCATCGTAAAGAGCGGCAGCTTCGGGATCGAACAAGGTGTCGGCGTACGCGCCGTCTCCGGCGACAAAACTGCGTTCTCATATTCGGACGATCTTTCCGAGGATGCGTTGCTGGAAGCAGCGCGCTCGGTACGTTCGATCGCGCGCACCGGGGGCGGGACGGCGAAGCTGGCACGCCTGGCGAGCGGGACCCAACCAAAGCTCTACGGCAGCAACGATCCGGTTGCGTCGTTGGACGCGGCCGCGAAGGTGAAATTGCTCGAGCGCCTCGAGCAAATGGCGCGCGCGCGCGATCCGCGCGTAAAGCAGGTGATGGCAAGCGTGGTCTCCGAGTACGACGTGATGCTGGTCGCGCGTTCCGATCGCAAGGAAACCGGCGTGCTGGCCGCCGACGTGCGTCCGCTCGTGCGCCTTTCGGTCACGGTGATCGCAGAGGAAAACGGCCGGCGCGAGCAGGGTTACTCGGGCGGTGGCGCGCGCATGGACCTGGCCTATTTCAGCGACGCGGTGTTGCAGGAATATGCGACCGCAGCGGTGTCGATGGCTCTGACCAACCTGCAGGCCAAACCGGCACCGGCTGGCGTGATGACGGTGGTTCTCGGCTCCGGGTGGCCGGGCATCCTGCTGCACGAAGCCGTTGGTCATGGACTGGAAGGCGACTTCAATCGCAAGGGCTCGAGCGCATTTTCCGGACGTATCGGGCATCGCGTTGCGTCGCCCGGTGTCACCGTGGTGGACGACGGCACGCTGCCGGAGCGGCGCGGGTCGCTGAACGTTGACGACGAGGGCAATCAGACCCAACGCACGGTGTTGATCGAAGACGGCGTGCTCAAGGGCTACATGCAGGACACCCTGAACGCGCGCCTGATGAAAGTGCCGGTGACGGGCAATGGCCGGCGCGAATCGTTCGCGGCATTGCCGATGCCGCGCATGACCAATACCTACATGCTGGGCGGCAAGCACGAGCATGAAGAAATCATCCGCTCGGTCAAAAAAGGCGTGTACGCCTCCAATTTCGGCGGCGGCCAGGTCGACATCACCAACGGCAAGTTCGTGTTCAGCATGGCCGAGGCGTACCTGATCGAGGACGGCCGCGTCACGACACCACTGAAAGGTGCCACGTTGATCGGCAACGGTCCGGATGCGCTTACACGCGTGACGATGATCGGCAACAACATGGAACTGGACACTGGCATCGGCACCTGCGGCAAGGACGGCCAGAGCGTCCCGGTCGGCGTCGGCCAACCGACCCTGCGCATCGAAGGCCTCACCATCGGCGGCACGGCTTAACGCGGCTTGATCCCAACGGCTTGAACCTGCCGATCAAGTTCCTGCCCCCGCTGGTCTGGCTGGTGCGCGTGCTGGTCGGCGCGTACCCGCGCTGGATCGGCAGCGTGCCGAGCGCCAACCAGCGCATCTACTTCGCCAATCATTCCAGTCACATGGACACGCTGGTCCTGTGGGCAGCGCTGCCGCATTCGCTGCGCGCAAACACGCGCCCGGTGGCCGCACGCGACTACTGGGGCGCGGGTGGCATTCGCCAGCAGATTGCGCAGGAAGAACTGAACGTGGTGATGATCGATCGCGCCCGCGAGGACCCGGACGCCGATCCGCTCGACCCCCTGCACGAGGCATTGACCCTTGGCTTCTCGCTGATCTTTTTCCCCGAGGGAACACGCCAGCCGCAGCGCCTGCCGGGACCATTCAAGAGCGGGTTATATCGATTGGCGAAGGCCTTTCCGCAGGTCGAGTTGATCCCGGTCTATCTCGAAAACCTGCATCGCGCGATGCCGAAGGGCACCCTGCTGCCCGTACCCATCATCTGCACCGTGAGTTTTGGCGCGTCGCTCGTTTTAGCCGACGGGGAGGAAAAGGATGTTTTCCTGGAACGTGCGCGTACTGCGGTAGTCGCGCTCGCCGGCCTCGACACGGTTGCTGCCTGAGGGCGGAAGCCGATGACGCAACAAGAGACTTTTTTCGCGGTGCTCGCGGCACTGACGGTCCTGTTGGCGGCCGCGACCGCACTCGGCACATGGCTCGCCGGACGCACCAGCGACGCGGTCAAACTCGCGTGGATCGGCCAGATGAACATGCGCATCCGCGCTGCCTGGGCGATCGTGCTGCTGTTCGGGATCGCGTTCACCGTCGGCGGCGGTGCCTTGCTGATCTTCTTCGCGGTCGCGTCGTTCTTTGCGTTGCGCGAATTCATCGCGCTGACGCCGATCCGCTCCTCGGACCATGCGGCCTTGGTGCTGGCCTTTTACGTCGTGATCCCGGTGCAATACCTCCTGATCGCCGCGGACTGGTACGCGATGTACGCGGTGTTCATCCCGGTCTACGTTTTTCTCGTGCTGCCCGTGGTGATGGCGCTCAGGCAGGACACCGAGCACTACCTGGTGCGGATCGCCAAGGTGCAATGGGGCCTGATGATCTGTGTGTACTGCGTGAGCCACGCGCCGGCGATCGTCACGCTCGAGTTGCCCGGTTTCGAGGGCCGCGGGGCGTTGTTATTGCTCTACTTTCTCCTGGTCGTGCAGATGTCCGACCTGCTTGCGGTTATCGCCAGCGCAGCAATCGGGCGCACGCCGCTGAAGTCCAATCCCAACAAGAGCCGTGAGGGCGTTTTCGCCGGTGGCGCCGCAGCAGTGCTGCTGGGGACCGCGCTCTTCTGGATGACGCCGTTTGCCTGGTGGCAGGCTGCATTGATGTCGCTCGCCATCGTGGTAGCGGGATTCATGGGCGGGCTGGTCCTGACTTCGGTCGAGCGTAGTCTGGGAGCCAAGGTCTGGACCGACGACGGGGTTTTGCTTACGCGTGGCACTCTGCAGCGGCTCGACGCTCTGACCTTTGCGGCACCGGTCTTCTTCCACGTGGCGCTCTACTTCTTCGCGCCTTGAGATCATGGGGTAGTGCAAACGCGTCAGTGTTACGTGTTTGGAATATTCATGCGCACGGACTATTGGCAAACGGAATTTTCCGCGCTCCAATGCGCTCAAACCGCGCAGGTGCGCGGCGTGACGCTGCTTCAAGAAGCTTATGAGAATTGGCTGCGTGCGTAGTGGCAAGCTGCTCCTGGGGGGTGTGGCCCTCGCATGCGCGGGCGCAGCCAGCGGCTACGAATCGACCCGGATCGTTTCATCGATCTACCACGCTCCGCTTGCCGGGGCGTCTTCCTTATACGAACTCACTGATCCGCTGCCACTCAGCAGCGCGCGGTGGGATCCTTTTTTCGACTCGCGGCTCGAACTTTCCACCGGCCTTCTGCCCCGGCACGAGGTGCGCCTTTCCGCCGGCTCGCGAGCAGGCGGCTGGGCAGGATCGGATCTGAGCCTGGCGGGCACCGATTCCGGCTGGACCGTCGATCCGCTGCGTGCCACCTACCGCTATACATTCCTGGAACGCCGCGACTGGGCCTGGAAGGTCGGCATTACCGCGCGGCTGGGTGATCCCGATTTCTCGCGTGGCGGCGTCGACCGCGCCCGCGTTGGCGCACTTCCGCTGGTGCACTTCGCCGGCGAAGGCAGGCTGGCCAAAAACTGGCTCCTCACAGTCGACGCCGACGGGCTCTTGACCGCGCGCGGGCGTGCCCTTGATGTCGGGGTGCGAGTCAACTACGCCCTGAGCCGCTCGGTCTATCTTTTTGGCGGCTACCGGCTGTCGGATCACTATTTCGACGGCGACGATGCGTCCTTGGGCCTCACCAACAGCGCCAACGTCGGCGTTCGCTACCGCTTCTAGGTGATTTGGCGTGGCGACGCGGCAACGTGCTTGCCGCGCCGCACGACCCTCGGCTAAATTCCCCTCATGAATCCCTGCGCACGTTTCTTCTACTTCTTTTACGGCTTTTTCCGGCCCCGGGCGGAGAAAGTCGAGCGGCGCGCGTAGCGAAAAAGCGAATTCGACCCAAACCGCCAGGCCCAAAGCCCCTGGCGGTTTTTTTTTGTCAGGCGGGCCGGTGGATAAACCTGCCAGGAGCACGCCATGGATGGAGTCCGACCGATGCGCTACATGACCGACGATCTCCGCATCAAGGAGATCAAGGAGCTTGCCCCGCCGGCACATTTGCTGCGCGAGTTCCCTTGCGACGAGGCTGCTTCGCGCACCGTGTTCGATGCGCGCAACGCGGTGCACGGCATCCTGCACGGCATGGACGACCGTCTCGTGGTCGTAATTGGCCCGTGCTCGATCCACGATCCGCGCGCCGCGCTCGAATATGCACAGCGGCTGAAGCAGCAGCGTGATCGACTCAGCGCCGATCTCGAAGTCGTGATGCGCGTTTATTTCGAAAAGCCGCGCACCACCGTCGGATGGAAGGGCCTCATCAACGATCCCGACCTTGATGGCAGTTTTCGCATCAATCACGGGCTGCGCGTCGCGCGCGAACTGCTGATGCAGATCAGTGCTGCCGGCCTGCCCGCGGGTTGCGAGTACCTGGACATGATCACGCCGCAGTACATCGCCGACTTCGTCGCGTGGGGCGCAATCGGCGCCCGTACAACCGAAAGCCAGGTGCACCGCGAGCTTGCGAGCGGCCTCTCGTGCCCGGTGGGATTCAAAAATGGGACCGACGGCAACGTGCGTATCGCAGCGGAGGCGATCCGGGCGGCGCAGCAGGCACACCATTTTCTCTCGGTCA
>DASQAE010000281.1:0-3259 GCA_035635915.1 Burkholderiaceae bacterium
TTCCTGCGCATCGGCACTGATCTGCGTCACCCGGCCCTCGATCAGTCCGTATTTCTGGAATGGATAAGCGGCAAGCTTGACCTTCGCGTGCTGGTTTACCCCGACGAAACCAACGTCCTCGTTGGCCAGCGCTGCCTCGGCACGGAGCACATCGCCTGTCGGAACAACGTGCAGCAGCGCCGTCCCTGGCTGCACCACGGCGCCGGTCGTATGGGTAACGAGGTTGTGCACAACGCCGTCGTACGGTGCGCGGATCTCGAGCAGGTCGTTGCGAAAACCCAGCTTCGCCTGCTCCTGCTGCAGCTTTTCCACGACGGCCTGAGCCTCGACGCGTTCCGTGAGCAGTTGGCTGCGGAACGTCGAGCGCAGTTGAATCGCACGCTGCTCCGCCTGTGCAATTGCGGCCTCGAGCGCTTGCACGGTCGCCAGCTGCGCCTTGAGATCCTGCTCGCGTTCGACCGCTTCGCGTTTTTTGTCGTTGGCCATCAATTCGCCGACAAACCCTTCTTGTTGCAAGCGACTGAAACTGTCCGCGCTCTGCTGCAGCACCGGCAACGTGACCTGCAACTTGTCGCGCACTTGCTCCGCTGCCAGGCGTTCGCCACGCGCCCGCGTGGCGGACTGCATTTCCTGATGCGCGGCATCTTCAAGTGCCTGCCGGCGCGCGAGGAACTGCGCCGCCACTTGGGCGAAGAGCGCGGGCGGGTCGTCGGAGCGCATGGATGGATTGCGGCCGGCGTGCGCAGCATCGATGGCGCGGATCGTGATGCGCTTGAGCGCCAGTTCGTGCGCAATCTGGCTGGCCTCGGCGCCAGCGAGCGTAGTGTCCATCCGGATCAACGGCTGGCCCGCCGTGACGTGGTCGCCGTCGTGCACGAGGATCGCGCGCACGATGCCCACCTCCGCTGCCTGCACGGTCTTGACCTGCGACGCGGGCACGAGCTTGCCCGGTGCAACGGCGACGATGTCGAGCCGCGCGATCAGCGCCCAACCGAGAAGGATCGCGACCAGCGCCACCAGCGTCCACAGTACGGCGAGCAGCGCCGCCGCGGGCGCGGTCGCGGTCAGTTCTTGCAGCGAGATGCTGGGAAGCGGCGCTGTCTGCTCGGCGTTGTTCATGCGGAGCCTCCGTTTGCTGGCCGATTCAGGATCTCATCCGCCATACCGGCTCGTCACTCCGGCATATTGGTGTCCGATGTATTTGCAGGACCCGCACTCGCGCGATTTGCGGTTTCGAAGCAAGATGGCGGGCCGAGTCACGCAGATGCCTACTCAACAGAGAGCGCGCACATCGCGAACCAGGCGCCTGCCGCGCCTCGCGCTCGATCCCGACGCGCGCCTCGTCCGCTGGGGCTGGATTGCGTGGGGCGCATTTACGGTTTTGATTGCCCTGCGCTGGATAACGTTCGGCGGCGGCGCGCCGAAGGAGCTGCAGTGGGTATCGCTTGCTCACATCGCTGCGCTCTGGCTGCTTTGGCCTCTCGTGCGCGGCGTCGGCGCGCTGTGGCGCTGGATGCGTGCCGCGCCTCATGCAGCCTGGAACGGCAGCTACTACGAGTTCGACGGTAGACAGATGCGGCTGCTGTTCGACGACGATGACATCTTCGTCGTCGCGAGCGACGTATTCGCGGCACTCGATCTGCGCGGCCGCGTCGTCGGCGCCGAACGCGTGCGGCTGATCTCAGGCAAGGATGGCCTGCGCCATTTGCCGGGGCGACGCGAGCTTGTTTTCAGCGAGCGTGGTTTGAGCGCCTGGCTCGCTCGCCGCAACGACGCGAAAGCCATAAGTCTTCGGCGCTGGTTCGAGCGCGATGTGCTCGCGCCACATCGCAAGCGGCGCGAGATTCAATCCGGAGTGATCCGGAACAGCCGCTGACCACCGATCCGAGCTTAGAACACGCGTGCGACCTGCAGCACCCAGGCACCGCGGCGCTGCGAAGACTCCACCGGGTAGATCAGGCTGATCCCGCTCACGGCAACGCGACTGAACTGCGCGCTGAAGGAGTCGCGTTCATAACGCAGGCCGATCCGTCCATCGACCCGCGTGCTCGAAGTGCGCTGATACGGTTCGGGGCGCACGTACAACACGCCGACGTGGCCGAACACACGCAGCGTCTGCGTCAACTCGGTGCCACTGTTCAACTCGACGTACGTAGCGGCCCGATGCTGGCCGAAGTATTTCGGCGCATACGCGAGCTGCACGTTGATGAAGCGCGCCGTTACGCCGGCATGCGCCTCCAGGTAGTCGAAGTCGCTGCCGGGGGAAAGATCGGCGTACTTCACACCCGCGTCGACGCTCAGATCCGCGCCGATACGATGCGCATAGCCCGCGTAAGTAAGCAGCAGACGATTCAGGCGCGGATAAAAATCGAACTCGACGTTCGAAATGAACGCGCCGGCGTACCACCCGCTCGCGGCGTCGTAGTTGACGTCAGCTTGCGCGGCGGGGCGTTCGGACGTGAGCGAGACGCCGCGAAACCGGTAGTCGGACAGCAGCGCCACAGCGCCGGAGATCTCTGCTACCGCGTCCGTTACGAGGCTGACCGCCAGCACGCCGACGACAACCATCGAGCGTCGCAGCACGCAGCGCTTTCACTGCGACGTGGACACACTGGCACTACGCGCCGCTGATGCGCAGGAACAAGTGCAGCTGCCGGTCAGGCGCATGAATACGGCGCAGGCATCGATGCGCTGTCCGCGCTGCGCGCTCGCGCCGCCGGCTGGATGCACCACCACCGAGGAGACCGCCGCATGGATCTCACCCGGCGTCAATGAAGGCGCGTATTCGAGCATGAGCGCGACCAGACCTGACACATGAGCAGCGGCGAACGACGACCCGGTTACGAAGCCCCAGCGAGCGCCGGGCAACGTCGTCGGAACGTCGCGCCCAGGGGCGAGCAGCCAGGGCGCATCGTGCACGTCATCGTCGGCAATAGCCAGTACACCCGGATGCGACGCCGGGTATCCGCCCAGCGTTGCCTTTGGATCGACCGCCGCAACGATCGTGATGCCGCGCGCCATCGCCACGTCGAGCAACCGCGCAAGCAACCGATCCGAGGGTCCGGTGACACTCAGGTTGATCACCTGCACGCCGCGGTCGAGCGCGATCTGCAGCGCGCGCGCGAGCGTAAAACTGCTGCACTCGGCGGATTCACCACGTTGCCAGCAGGCGCGCAGCGCCAGCAACTTTGCGCCAGGCGCAACACCGGCGATCCCAACGCGGTTGTCCGCGATCGCAGCGACGATGCCGGCCACGGCG
>DASQAE010000282.1:0-1762 GCA_035635915.1 Burkholderiaceae bacterium
TGGCGGAACGTCATTGGAACGGCGGCTTCGAACTGGATCGGCACACGCGTGCCTTCAAGCACCCGGATCCGTTGTTCGTTTGGCCGCGTGCGCGCGATCTGCGATCCGTCGGCGCGTGCGGGCGCTGTTGCGGCGCGGCTCTCGACAACCATGGACCGATTCGGCAAATCGGCATCAGCGGCGACGGGCGGACGCTCTTGCCGCACAACGATCGCAAGCCAGCGCGGAGGCCGATCGAGGGTCGCAAGGAGCTGGCGGATTTGCGCGAGATTCTGCAGCGAAGTGCGAAGGTAAAGCTGATCGCCCTGGCCCGTCAGCTTGGCGGCGGGATCGAGATACGGGCGCAGCATGGAAATCACGTCTTCCGCGCGGCGATAGCGCAACACCAGCACGTGTGCGTCTTGCGCGAAAGCGCGCGGAAGCGCAAGCGCCATCATCGCAGCGACCGCGCGCCGGCGCAGGCGGTTCATCAGAGATCCAGTTCGAGCTCGACCGGCGCGCCCGCGCGCAACTCACTTCCCGCGCCGTCGACGACGATCGCGTTGACGCCGAAGAAGACGCCGTCAGCTGTGCTTCGATATGTGGCGAGCAGGTCGGGGATAACCGTGGATGCGATGCCGGTCACCGGATCGACCCCGGGCACGGTGCATCGAGCGCAGCGCTTGACCGCGCGCAGCATCACGGCGCCGATGCGCAATGTCTTGATGTAGTCCTCTTCGTAAGCGGCAAGCCCTTCGAGCACGAGGTTTGGACGGAAGCGCGCCATTGTCCCTGGGAGCGCGCCGGTCGCTGCAAGGCGCTGGTTGAGGTCGTCGAGCGATGCCTGGTTGGTTACCAGGAGCGCAAACGCATCGGCAAACTTGTATGGCGCGACGTGCGGCGCTGTATAGCGTGCGTTGGAGTGACGCCGCGCCTCGGGATCGAAGCGCATCAGCCGTGCCGGCAAACCGAGAAAGCGCGAGACCCACGTGTCGGCCACTTCGCCTTGCGTAACCGCTGCGATTCGGTCGTTCCAGACCTGCACCTCGAGCACGTCACCTTCCGACGCCAGCGGCACCTCGAGCAGCAGCATGCCGGGCGCCTTCAGTCGCAAGTGGGTGTCGGTGAGTATGGTTTCGATGAGCGCCATGCGCGGATACTCGCGCTGCGACAGAAACCCACCTTCCTCGTCCACGATGACCCATTCGCGGTCGCCGACTTCCACCGCGCCCTCTGCATTTAGCGCGAGGCCGGTTGAGGCAAGCAGCGCACTGCGCGGATTCAGCCCGCGGCAGCCCTTGATCGGATAAAAGCCGAGCTCGCGAATGTGCACCGTCATTTCTGTAACAGTCCCTTCAGCGCGTCCCGCGCTTTCTGCTCGACGTTGGCACGTGCCTTGTCTTTCTCAGCCTGTATTTGCGGCGTGAGCTTCTGCGTCACTTGCGACTTCAGCGCTTCCTGTGCAGCCACGTTCCAGTCGATATTCCAGGCCAATCTGTCGAGTGGCCCCGAGACCTTGACCGGCACCGTGACGCCGCGCAACTGGTCCACTGTGCGTCCATCCTGGCCCTTGAGGGTACCAACGACCGACACGCGCGTGGTGTAGTCCATGCTGCCAGCCCCGATATCGACTTTGCCGCCGCCGCCGACCCGTAGCAGCGGCGATTTCATGTCGAGATCTTCATTGACCGCGACGCCGTCCTTGATTGCAAAGGTGGCGTTGAGTTCGGAAAAATCGGTTTTTTCCGCCGGATTCGCGCGCGTCGTGTCGTCCTTTGCTCCG
>DASQAE010000283.1:0-2953 GCA_035635915.1 Burkholderiaceae bacterium
TAGGCCGCGTCAGGCGCGACCGATACAGCGCGGCATGCTCGACCGGCGGGTTCGTCCTCGGGCACGCCGCCTGCTGCCTCGCGGCACCTCCCGGCGGAGTTGCCATGAACGATCTGCTGTACTCCGAATCGCACCCAGTACTCGCTGATCCCGATGAAGTCACCTTGCGCGGCAAGGTCGTGATCATCACCGGCGGCTCGCGCGGTCTTGGCGCGGCCACTGCGCAAGCGCTTGGCGTTGCCGGCGCGCAGATCGTCATCGCCGATCTCGACTTGCCGCGCGCCCGCGAGCGCACGGCGCTGCTCGCCGACATGCACATCACCAGCGTGGCGATGGGACTCGACGTCGGCGACGAAGCGCAGGTGCGGCAACTGATCCGGTCGGTGCGGGAGCGCTTCGGGCGCCTCGACGTCGTGATCAACAACGCGGCGATCGACATCACGGCGCCGATCTCCGAGCTGCAGGGCGCAGGTTGGGAACGCGTGGTGCGGACCAACCTTACCGGCCCGTTCCTGATGACCAAGTACGCACTGGAAGTCATGGACCGCGGCGGCCACATCGTCAACATCGTGTCGACCGCATCGAAACGGGCATGGCCGAACGCGGCTGCCTACCACGCCACGAAATGGGGCTTGCTCGGCATGTCGCATGCGCTGCACGCCGAACTGCGGTCGCGTGGGATCAAGGTTTCAGCGCTGGTTGCGGGTGGAATGCGCACGCCGTTCCTGCTTGACCGGTTCCCCGATATCGATCCCGCCGCATTGCAGGACCCCATGAACGTCGCGCGTGCGATCCGGTTCGTGCTGACTCAGCCCGAAGAGACGGTGGTTCCGGAGGTCACGGTGCTGCCGATGCGTGAGACCTCCTGGCCCTGAGCGCATCAGGGGAAATGCGCTTCGGGAACGGCGCTTGCCTGCGTCCCGGAGCAGAAAAAGATCGCGGCCCCTTCGATATTTGCGCGCGCATGCGCTGAACCGGGCTGTCACGCCGACCGAAGCCAGTTCAAACGGTCGATGCGCATCTCAACCTGAGCCTTCGCGTCGAAGCACTTGCGCTCGGGTCCCCTCGTCGTGGAGGAATGTTCATGAAAGTGCAAGGCCCGCAAGCGCCCGAGTCCAATCCACGCATAAGCGTCGTGGTGCCGACGTTTCGCCGACCGGCGCTGCTGCGGCGCTGCCTGGATGCGCTGATCGCGCAGCGGATCGACCCTACGGCCTTCGAAATCATCGTTGTCGACGGCGGCCGCGAGGACAAAGTGCGTGATCTGGTGCTGGGAATCGCCGAGTGGATCCGCTCGCCGCAGGTGCGGTACCTGCGCCCGCTGCACGGGCAGGGCCCCGGCGCCGCGCGCAACCGCGGTTGGCGCGCGGGCCGCGGCGCCGTAATCGCTTTTACCGATGACGACGCGGTGCCCGAGCCCGGCTGGCTGATGTCCGGGGCGCGCGCCTTCGAGTCCAACCGCCATTGGGTGGCGTTGTCCGGTCGTGTTGTCGTACCACCGCCGAATTCATCCCGGCTTCCGGCTGATCATGAACTCATGATCCAGGACGCGGCGTCGGCCGAATTCGGCGCGGCCAACGCTTTCGTTTGGCGCACCGCACTCGAGGCAGTGGGCGGTTTTGACGAGCGTTTCACGCGCGCGTGGTGCGAGGATTCCGATCTGCAATTCAAACTGCTGGCGCTGGGTGGCGCCGTCGGGCACTGCCCCGACGCACGCGTGATGCAGCCGGTAGGTGCAGAACCCTGGAGCGTGTGCCTGCGCAAGCAGCGCAACACGTACTTCGATGCGCTGCTGTACAAGAAGCACCCGCGGCTCTACCGCCAGCGGATCCGGCGCATTCCGCCGTGGGACTACTACCTGATCGTCGCGTTTGCTGCTGCGACCCCCTTGCTATGGGCCGTCGATCTTGACCGCCTCGCCGAAGCAAGCGTACTGGTCGTCGTTGCACTCGTGGCGCGACTCGCCTTGCTGCGCCTGGGGCGCACGGATCGCTCGCTGCGGCATCTGCTGGAAATGCTCGCGACCTCGGCCGTGATTCCATTCCTGTCGGTGTACTGGCGGCTGCGCGGGGCGCTCCGCTTCCGGGTCCTGTTCTTGTGAGCGCTTCGGCAGGCTGCCTCGCGTAGCTGCTTGGATCGACGCGCTGCGTGGTTACGTCGGGACCAGCTGGTGGCGCATGTAGGCGATCGTTTCGCGCAGCCCGTCTTCGAGCGCGACGCGCGGTTGCCAGCCGAGATGACGGTGGGTGCGCTCGATGTTCGGACAACGCCGGTGCGGGTCGTCCGCGGGCAGCGCCCGGTGTTCCACGCGGGAGCGGCTGCCAGTCAGGCGCAGTACGGTGTCGGCCAGCTCCAGCACCGTGTATTCGACCGGGTTGCCGATGTTGAGCGGACCTTCGATTTCTGCGTTCATCAGCCGGCAGAGCGCCTCGATGGTGTCGTCGACGTAGCAGAAGCTGCGCGTCTGGCGCCCATCGCCGTAGACCGTCAGGGGCTCGTTGCGCAGCGCCTGGGAAATGAAGTTGCTGACGACGCGGCCATCGGTTGCGGCAAGGCGCGGCCCATAGGTGTTGAAGATGCGGGCGACGCGAATCGACACGTTGCGCTCGAGGTGATATGCGAAGCACAACGTCTCGGCGCAGCGTTTACCCTCGTCGTAACACGCACGCGGGCCGATCGGATTGACATGGCCGCGATAACTCTCGGCTTGCGGATGTTCGCGCGGATCGCCATAGACCTCGCTGCTGGAGGCTTGCAGTACACGCGCGCCGGTCCGTTCGGCCAAGCTCAGCAGTTGCCAGATTCCGACCATGCTGGTGAGCACCGTTTCAACGGGAATGCGCTGATACAAGTGCGGGCTTGCGGGACAGGCCAGGTTAAAAAGGTGTTGCGCATCGGCAAGCGCGCGCGGAAGCGGCTTCGTCACATCGTGATGGATGAACTCGAAGCGCGG
>DASQAE010000284.1:0-3054 GCA_035635915.1 Burkholderiaceae bacterium
GCTGCCCGGCTGGTATGGCTTCGGCAGTGGCGTTGAAGCGTTCCTCGCGGCGGCCGCCAACGGCGCCGAGCGGCGCAAGCGCCTGCAGTTGCTGAAGCAAATGCTGGCGCGCTGGCCGTTTTTCCGGGCGCTGACGTCAAACATGGAAATGGTGCTCGCCAAGACCGATCTTGCAATCGGCGGGCGCTACGCCGCGCTTGCACGCGACCGCGCGCGCGGGCGCGTGATTTTCGCGGCGATCCGCGACGAATGGTCGCTCACGATGCGGCACTGGTTGGCGCTCAGCGGCCAGAAACACCTGCTCGAATCGAGCCCGACTCTCGCACGCAACATCCGCAATCGCCTGCCGTATCTGGATCCGCTCAATCACTTGCAGGTCGAACTCATCAAACGCCATCGCGGCGGCAAAAAAGCCGACGCAACCGACGAGCGCATTCGGCGCGGCATTCACCTCACCATCAACGGCATCTCGGCCGGACTGCGCAACACCGGGTAAGCGCCGGGCAATACCTCAGGGTTTGGCAGCGGCCTTGACCGTTGGCCACTGGCGGCGCGAGATAGGAAGTTTCTCCGGCATTTCCTTGAGCATGACTTCCCAGTGCCCTTCGGAACCTTCGCCGTCGGCATCGGTGCCGCCCTTGACGCGCTGAAAGCCGTGAATCGATTTGCGCGCGATCAACGCGTTGCGATGGATACGCACAAAACGTTCGCGGAATTCGCCTTCGAGCGATGTCAACGATTCTTCGGTGAGATGTTCGCGGGTGGTGGTGCGGATGGTGACGTACTTCAATTCGGCGCGCAGGTAGACGATGTCGTCGACCGGCACCAGGATCATGCGGCCGCGCTCCGATACCGTGAGGTGCGTGCGCGCGCTGCCGAGCGTGCGCGCCACCTCTTCCAGCTTCGGCTCGTGCGGGGCCAGGCGCTTGACGCGCCCGAGCGCGGCGGCGAGGCGCTCGGCCCGCACCGGCTTGAGCAGGTAATCGAGCGCCTGCACTTCAAAGGCTGCAAGCGCATGTTCGTCGAATGCGGTGGTGAAGATCACGGCCGGCGGCTGGTCACGCGCTGCAAGATGACGCGCCACCTCGATGCCTTCCATGTCGGGCATGTGGATGTCGAGCAGAACGACGTCGGGGCGCAGCCGGTCGACTGCCTCAAGGGCGTTGAAGCCACCTTCGGCTTCGCCCGCGAGCGCGAGCGGCACGGTAGGCGCGCAATCGGCGAGCAGCTGCGCCAGCCGCGCCCGCGCGGGCGGTTCGTCATCGACGATCAGGATCTTCAGCATCAGCAAACCCCTCCAGGACGCGACCAGTTCGTTCGTCCCCGCTCCCCAGCCTAAATGCAACCTCGCCCTGCCCGATCCCGCGAAGTGCGGCCTTTCTCCCGCCCAATCCTCATGCGTTCGGCTTGTTCTCAACCGGCAAGGTAAGCGTCAGTTCAAAGCGCTCGCGCCGCACGCGGGTTTCAAGCGTTGCTTCCAGATCGTAGATCAGCGCCAGGCGCCCACGAATGTTCGCCAATCCGATCTGGTTGCCTTCGCGCTGGATCGGTTCGCGGGCGATCGGATTGCTGACGAAAACCTCCAGGTTGAACCCGTGCTGCCGCACGCGCACGGTGATTTCGCACTTGCCGGCCACTTTTTCGGCGCCGTAACGCACCGCGTTTTCGATGATCGGCTGCAACAGCAGCTGCGGCACCTTGGCGCGCGGATGCACCGCGCCGACCTGCCAGTCCACGACCAGCCGCTCACCCAGGCGCGTCTGCTCGATCTCGACGTAACGGCGGCAAAGATCCAGCTCCTGCTCGAGCGAGACCAGCTTGCGCACGTCGCCCATGACCGCGCGCAACAGCTCGGCGATCGATTCGAGCATGCGTTCTGCCCGCGGCGGATCGGCGCGCACGACCGCCAGTGCGGCGTTGAGGGCGTTGAAGAAAAAGTGTGGGCGGATGCGCGATTGCAGCGCCTGCAGCTTCGCTTCGGTAACTGCCGGCGAAAACGCACGCGCACGCAATTCCAGGTAATGCTGAATCGCAGCGCCGGCGCCGAAAGCGAGCGCGACGTGACCGACCAGAAGTTCGCCGCGCGTGCTCTGCCCCATGATTCCAAACAACTCGAGCAAAAGCAGCGTAAGAAACGCCGGCGCACTCCACGCCAGCACACGCTGCACATAAGCACGCACCGGTATGGCCGCGCGCCGTAGCAGGCACCAAAGAAGCAGCGTTCCGAGCAGAACCGGTTCAACCAGCGCAGCGGTGCCGAGAAACACCGGAAAAACCTCCGCACGCGCGACCGCAAAGGCGAGAATGAATGCCGCGACGTTGACGCTCACCGCCACTCGCAACAGCGTGCCCATGTTGCAGCCGTCCGGGATCACGTTGCGCGGCGTCGGCACCGCCGTTTCTGCACGGGTGGAAGCCGGCACCAGCGTCGCCGCCGCAACTGGTCTCTTGGTCAATCGCGGACTCCCGGCAATCGATCGCAGAGCGGTTGCCGCACGAACCTCCCCTCTCCCGTTGCGGGAGAGGGGCGGGGGTGAGGGGGCTGAGCATTCAAACTTTCAACCATCGTCCAATGCTCAGTAAGTAGACTTGTGCCGTTCTCAGGCCCCCACAACCCCCGACGCATTATGTCAGCCGATTCCGCTCCGGACGCCATGCCAGCCTCCTCGCTCCACACCAAGGACGCTGCGTGGTCGGGCCGTTTCAACGAGCCGGTCGCCGACTTCGTGCTCCGCTACACCGCAAGCGTCGGCTTCGACCAGCGGCTGGCACTGGTCGACATCGAGGGTTCGTTGGCTCATGCAGCGATGCTTGCCCACGTCGGGGTCCTGACAGCGCAAGACCTCGCGGCGATCGAGCGCGGACTGACACAGATCCGTGGCGAGATCGAAAGCGGCACGTTCGAGTGGCAGCTTGCGCTCGAGGACGTGCATCTGAACATCGAAAAGCGCCTCACGGACCTGATCGGCGATGCCGGAAAGCGCCTGCACACCGGGCGCTCGCGCAACGACCAGATCGCCAACGATCTACGGCTTTATTTGCGCGGCGAGATCG
>DASQAE010000285.1:0-1607 GCA_035635915.1 Burkholderiaceae bacterium
CATTGCCTGCTACTCGAAATCCTGACCGATGCCGGCGTCGGCACGATGATTCGTTCGCACTAGGCGGCGATGCCCTTGCCCGCCCGTGCCGACGGCATTCTCCCTTGGTATGCGCTCCGCGCGGGAGGCTGGTGATGCGCCGACGCGTCTGGTTCTTCGATCTGGACAACACTCTGCACGACGCTTCGCACGCCATTCTCGGCACGATCGACCGACGCATGACCGACTACGTGGTGCGGCATCTCGAAGTCGACGAGACCGAAGCGAACCAGTTGCGCCTGAGCTACTGGCGGCGCTATGGCGCAACAATGCTGGGGCTGATGCGCCATCACGCCATCGATCCGCATCATTTCCTGCGCGAAACGCATGATTTCGACCTTGCGCGCATGGTGCGCGCCGAGCGCGGTCTGGCGCGCCTTTTTGCGCGCTTGCCCGGGCGCAAGGTGCTGCTGACGAACGCTCCGGACTTGTATGCCCGCAGGATCGTGCGCGAGCTCTCGTTGCACCGGCAATTGGAGGCGCAATATGCAATCGAACACATGCGCGTGCACGGCGTGCTGCGCCCCAAACCATCGGCAGCCATGCTGCGCCACATGCTGGCGCTGGAAGGCCTGGCCGGGCGCCGCAACGCCGGACGTGCGGTCCTGATCGAAGACTCCTTGCCCAACCTCAAGGCGGCCCGTGCAACAGGGTTTCGCACCGTGCTGGTAACGCGGCATCGGACCAATGGCGCCCGCGGCGGCGGCGCCTACGTCGATCTGCGCCTATCGTCGGTGCAGCAGCTTCCGCGGGCGATGCGCTTTATCAGGTGATCTGCGCGCGCGGTTAAGCTTGCGCGTTTCCCTAATTTCGGGACCGGGCGATCGCCGCGCGGTCCTCCATGGAGTCAAAAAAATGCCTTCCGATGGTCCCGGATTTGTGCGCCGGCTGTTCGCTTTCATTTGGCGAGTGATCGACGGCACGCGCCGGATGGTGCTCAACCTCATCTTTCTGGGCTTGTTGGTAGCGCTGTTCGTGCTCTGGCTAACCGACACGCGACCGAAGGTTGCCGAAGACACAGCGCTCGTGGTTTCGATCAGCGGGCACATCGTGGAGCAATACACCGGAGGTGCGACGGAGGCTGCGCTGTCCGAGGCTTTCGGCGAACGCCGGCGCGAAACGCAACTGCGCGATTTGCTCGACGCCCTGGATGCCGCGGTCGAGGACTCCAAGATCACTTCGGTGTTGCTGCTGCTTGACGACTTCGATGGCGCCGGCCTGGCGACGCTGCATGAAGTGGCTGCGGCGCTCGGGCGCGTGCGTGAAGCGGGCAAGCCGGTGATCGCGTGGGGTTCGTCCTTCGACCAGCGACAGTACTTTCTCGCCGCGCATGCCGACGAGGTTTACCTGCACCCATTCGGCTCGGTGCTGCTGCGCGGGCTGGGCGGATATCGCAACTACTACCGCGAAGCGCTCGACCGCCTCGGCGTCACGGTCAACGTGTTCCGCGTGGGCCAGTTCAAGAGTTTTGCCGAGCCGTTCACCTCGACGGCGCCGTCGAAAGAGGCGCTCGAAGACGAAGCACGCTGGATGAACGACGCGTGGGCGCTTTATTCGGAGGAGGTGGA
>DASQAE010000286.1:0-15335 GCA_035635915.1 Burkholderiaceae bacterium
GCAATACAAGTGAAGGCGGGCTCGGAAGTCCCGGCAACGGGCGCCTGCCGACATCGAAGAAAGGAGGGCGCCATGCCCAAGATGAAATCGAAAAAAGGCGCGGCCAAGCGCTTCATCGTTCGCAACAGCGGATCGATCAAACGTGGCCAGGCGTTCAAGCGCCACATCCTCACCAAGAAGAGCACCAAGGCCAAACGGCATCTGCGCGGTCCGGTGGAACTCCATCCGGCCGACGTCGCGTCGGTGCGGCGCATGCTGCCGTACGCGTAGGGGAGAGACGCCATGCCTCGAGTCAAACGTGGCGTGACCGCGCGCGCGCGGCACAAGAAGGTACTGAGCCAGGCCAAGGGTTACACGCAACGCCGGAAGAATGTCTTCCGTGTCGCCAAGGAAGCGGTGATGAAGGCGGGTCAATACGCCTACCGCGACCGGCGCCAGCGCAAGCGTGTGTTCCGCTCGTTGTGGATCGCTCGCATCAACGCGGCGGTGCGCGAGCAGGGAATGTCGTACTCGGTTTTTGTCGCAGGCCTCAAGAAGGCCTCTATCGACATCGATCGCAAGGTGCTCGCCGACATGGCTGTCATCGACAAGCCGGGTTTTGCGGCGATCGTCGACAAGGTCAAGGCGAGCCTCGCCTAGAGATAACGCGCCTGCGGCGCACGGAAAAGAATCGGAGCGGGGCCTGGCCGGAGCGGCGGGCCCCGATTTTTTTGCCATGGACTCACTCGAACAACTCGTCGAAACCGCAAGAGCTGCCTTCGCCGGCGCCCCGTCGCCGGCCGCGCTCGAGAATGAAAAGGCGCGGTTCCTCGGCAAGGCGGGCAGCGTCACCGAGTTGCTGAAGGGGCTGGGCAAACTCGGGCCGGATGAAAAACGCACGCAAGGCGCACGCATCAACGCGGCCAAGCAGGCGATTGAATTCCTGCTCGAAACACGGCGCGCCGAACTTGCCGAAGGCGAACTCGCTGCACGACTGGCGCAGCAGTCGATCGATGTCACGCTGCCGGGGCGTAAGCGCAGCGCCGGCGGCATCCATCCCATCATGCGCACCTGGATGCGCGTCGAGGAGATCTTCGGGTCGATCGGTTTCGATGTCGCTGATGGGCCCGAGATCGAAAACGACTGGTACAACTTCACTGCGCTGAACAATCCCGAGAACCATCCGGCGCGCTCGATGCAGGACACGTTCTACGTCGACGCGGCCGACGCCGACGGCAAGCCGCTGCTGCTTCGTACTCACACTTCACCGATGCAGGTGCGCTACGCGCGCATCCACAGTGCACGTTATGCAGCCACGACGCCGTTTCCGCCGATCAAGGTAATTGCATCGGGCCGCACGTACCGGGTCGATTCCGACGCCACCCATTCGCCGATGTTTCATCAGGTCGAAGGCCTGTGGATCGACGATGACATCAGCCTCGCCGACCTGAAAGGCGTGTACACCGATTTCCTGCGTCGCTTCTTCGAAACGGATGACCTGAAAGTGCGCTTCCGGCCTTCGTTCTTTCCTTTCACCGAGCCATCGGCCGAGATCGACATGATGTTCGGCAGCGGCCAGTTAAGGGGCACATGGCTCGAGATTTCCGGTGCGGGCCAGGTGCACCCGAGCGTGATACGCAACTTCGGACTCGATCCGGAGCGCTACATCGGCTTTGCATTCGGATCCGGGCTGGAACGGCTGACGATGCTGCGTTATGGCATCGATGACTTACGCCTGTTCTTCGACGGCGATCTGCGTTTCCTGCAGCAGTTCAACTGAACGCGGAGCGCAGCATGGATTTTTCCGAGCAGTGGTTGCGCGCCTTCGTCGATCCGCCGATTTCGGCCGACGAAATCGCTGCGAAGCTGACGATGGCGGGCCTGGAAGTAGAAGCGGTGCAGCCAGTAGCACCGCCGTTTTCACGCGTGGTGGTGGGCGAGGTGCTCGCCGTCGAGCGCCACCCGAACGCTGACAAACTCACCGTGTGTGTGGTCGATGTCGGCGGGGGCAATCGTTTGTCGATTGTCTGCGGCGCACCCAATGTCGTTGCCGGCATGCGTGCGCCATGCGCCCTCGACGGCGCCGAGTTGCCCGGTGACCTTCGCATCAAACCGACGCGCATGCGCGGCGTCGAGTCGCAGGGCATGCTTTGTTCTGCGCGCGAACTCGGCATGTCGGACGATCACACGGGTCTGTTGGCGCTACCCGCAGACACCCCACTCGGTGCCGACGTGCGTGCGGTCCTGCAACTCGACGATCGGCGCTTCACCATCAAGCTCACACCCAACCGGGGCGACTGCCTGAGTGTCGCGGGCATTGCACGTGAGGTAGCCGCGTTGACCGAAGCACCGATCCGGTTCCCGTCCTTCGCGCCGGTGCCGGCAACGATCAGCGAACGCCTGCCCGTGAAGGTTCTTGCGCCGGACCTGTGCGGGCGTTTTTCGGGTCGCGTCGTACGCGGTCTCAACGCGCGCGCGCCGACGCCGGACTGGATGAAGCGGCGGCTCGAGCGCAGCGGCCAGCGTCCGATTTCCGCGCTGGTCGACATCTCGAACTACGTCATGCTCGAGCTGGGCCGCCCTTCGCACATCTTCGATCTCGCCAAGGTGAGGGGCGGCCTCGAGGTGCGCTGGGGTCAGACCGGCGAGCAAGTCGAACTGCTCAATGGGCAGACCATCACAGTCGACGACTGGATCGGGGTGATCGCCGATGCCAAGGGCGTCGAGGCCCTCGCCGGCGTAATGGGTGGCGAAGCGACGGCGGTCACGCTCGATACGCGCGACATCTTCATCGAGGCGGCGTTCTGGTGGCCGGAGTCGATCCAGGGCCGCGCGCGCCGCTTCAATTTTTCGACTGACGCGGCGCATCGATTCGAACGCGGCGTCGATTTCGCCACCACCGTCGACCACGTCGAGTACATCACACGCTTGCTGCTCGATATCTGCGGCACGGCGAGCGCGCGCGTCGGTCCGATCGAGGATCAGATCCTGCGCCTGCCGGAGCGCAAGCCGGTACGCATGCGGCTGAGCCGTTGCCGCAAGGTGATCGGCGTCAACATCGCGGACGCGGAGATCGAACACACCTTCGTATGTCTAGGCCTGCTCGCCAGGCGAGACGGCGATGCTTTTTTCGTCACCCCGCCTTCTTATCGCTTCGACCTGGCGATCGAAGAAGACCTGATCGAGGAAGTCGCACGCATCTGGGGTTTCGAGCGCATCCCCGCGGAGCCGCCGCGCGCCCGCGCCGCGATGCAGGCCCGCCCCGAAACGCTCGCCTCGTTGCATTCGATCCGCGCCGCCATGGCGCACGTTGGCTACTACGAGGTCATCAACTTCTCTTTCGTCGATGCAGCGTGGGAAACGGATTTCGCGGCCAACGAGGATCCGATCCGGGTCGTCAATCCGATCGCAGCTCAGTACGCAGCCATGCGCAGTTCGATGATCGGCGGACTGGTCGCGGTGCTGAAGTTCAATCTGAACCGGCAGGCGAGCCGGGTGCGCGTGTTCGAGCTCGGCCGCGTCTACGCGAAGGACAGCGCAGTGGCGGCAGGCCCGCTCGAGGTCGCGGGTATCGCTCAGCCGCAGCGCCTTGCGGGACTGGCGTTTGGGCCGGCGGAAGATGAGCAGTGGGGTTTCCCGTCTCCGCCGCGTGAGGTGGATTTTTTCGACGTGAAGGGCGATCTCGAGCGCTTGCTGCCCAAGACCGACGTGCGCTTCGAGGCCGCGACCCATCCGGCCTTCCATCCGGGGCGTTGTGCCCGGATCTTTGTTGCCGCGATGCCGATCGGCTGGATCGGCGAACTCCATCCACGTCTGCAGCACAAATACGAGCTGCCACGGCCGCCCGTCCTGTTCGAGATCGACGTGGACCCGCTTCGCACCGCCCCTTTGCCGCGATTTCGACCCGTACCCCGTTTCCCTGCGGTGATTCGAGACGTTGCCCTCTGGTTCGAGGTCGACACCCCGGTCCAGAAGGTGTTCGATGCGGTGCGCGATCTCGCACGAACGGATCCCCGCCTCGCATGCCTGCGCGACATACGTTTGTTCGACCTCTATCGCGCAACCGCGGCAGATTCAAGGAAAGTCGCGGAAGCGGACGCTAACGCGTTGTTAATTAAAGAGAAAAGCCTTGCCTTCCGAATTGTTCTGCAAGATACTGAAAGAACATTGAGCGATGCCGATGCAGACGCTGCGGTCAGCGCTCTCGTCGAAGGTTTGAGCCAGGCAGTCGGTGCGAGACTGCGGCAGTAGACGCCATGCAAACAAAGCAAGAGACAAACGCATTCAAATTCCCGGAGCTGCCGGGATCGGGTGGACGCGACGGCGGAGCCGGCGAGAGACACTCGCGCACGGTGACCAAGGCCGAGCTGGCGGACGCTCTTTTCGAGCGTCTTGGGCTGAACAAGCGCGAAGCCAAGGACATGGTCGACAGTTTTTTCGACGAGATTCGTTTGGCGCTCGAGCGCGGCGAGTCAGTCAAGCTTTCGGGGTTCGGCAACTTCCTCTTGCGCGACAAGCCGCAACGCCCCGGCCGCAATCCAAAGACGGGCGAGGAGATCGCCATCACCGCACGTCGGGTGGTGACCTTTCACGCCAGTCAGAAGCTGAAAGCCACAGTAACCCAGCCGCCCGAGGTGCATTGAGCGGGGTATGAATCCCGGCCGCCAGCCGCGCGTTGGTTGATCCGGGGAGCGCCTTGATCCCATGCAGCAGCGAGCCGACGCTCCGGACAAATTGCCTCAGATTCCGCCCAAGCGCTACTTCACGATTGGTGAAGTGAGCGAGTTGTGCGGTGTAAAGCCGCACGTATTGCGTTACTGGGAGCAGGAGTTCACCCAACTGCGCCCGATCAAGCGCAACGGCAACCGACGCTATTACCAGCATCACGAAGTGTTGCTGGTACGGCGCATTCGCGAATTGCTCTACGAACAGCGCTTCACCATCAGCGGCGCGCGCAATCGTCTCGATGCGACCGATCGCGTGCCGATCACGCTGCCGGAAAACGAAGCTCCCGCACCGCTCGACGTGCACGAGTTACGCGCCGAGATCGAGGCGATCCGCGCTTTGCTTGCGCGCTCGCCGAGCTGAGAAAGTGCGCGTGTACAATCCGCCGCTCGTCGGGGCGTAGCGCAGCCTGGTAGCGCACTTGCATGGGGTGCAAGGGGTCGCGAGTTCGAATCCCGCCGCCCCGACCACCCGACCAAGTCTGAGCAAAGCCGGTTGCGCGTGTGGCGCAGTCGGCTTTTTTGTTTGGTTCATGCGCATCCTGGTTTCGAACGACGATGGTTATCTCTCGCCTGGGCTGCAGGCGCTCGTGGAGGCCATGCAGCCGTACGGCGAGATCTTCGTCATTGCGCCTGAACAAAATCACAGCGGCGCCAGCAACTCGCTCACGCTGAATCGGCCGCTGAGCGTGCAACGCGGCTCCAACGGGTTCCTGTTCGTCAACGGCACGCCCACCGACTGCGTGCATATCGCCTTGACCGGCCTGCTCGAACATCGGCCGGATCTGGTCGTGTCTGGCATCAATGACGGCCAGAACATGGGCGACGACACGATCTACTCGGGAACGGTTGCCGCCGCCATGGAGGGTTTCGTATTCGGCGTTCCGTCGATCGCCTTCTCGCTGGTCGAGCCGGGCTACCGGCACCTGGCAACCGCCGCAGCCATCGCGGCCGAAGTTGTCGGCAGAATCGCCGCTCAGCCGTTGAGCTCTGCGTGCCTGCTCAACATCAACATTCCCAATCTCGCGCGCAGCGCAATTCACGGCATCGCGGTCACGCGCCTGGGCAAGCGTCATGCTTCCGAGCCCGTGATCCGCGCGCAGAGTCCGCGCGGCGACACTATTTATTGGATCGGACCATCGGGCCTTGCGAAGGACGCCGGCGAGGGCACCGATTTTCACGCGATCGCCAATGGCTTCGTCTCGCTGACACCGTTGCAGATCGATCTGACCGATACCGCGCAAGTACCGGCGGTGCGCGACTGGCTGCAAGCACCGTCGCCGGCTCGATGAATCCGCTCGATCACGAGTCAGGCATGGTTTCCGAGCGCGTGCGCGAGCGCATGGTGGCGCGCGTGCGCGAACAGGGCGTGCGCGACCCGCGTGTGCTCGACGCAATGGCGCGCGTCCCGCGCCATGCATTCGTTGATGCGGCATTGTCGAGTCGTGCGTACGAAGACAGCGCGTTGCCGATCGGGCAGGGGCAGACGATTTCGCAGCCCTACATCGTCGCGCGCACGATCGAACTCGCGCTTGCCGGCATGCAGGACCCGCAGCGCATGAAGGTTCTCGAGGTCGGCACCGGTTGCGGCTACGCAGCAGCAGTGCTGGCCCAACTTGTCGGGCAGGTCTATTCCATCGAACGTGTACGTTTGCTGCACGAACTCGCGCGCAACAACCTGCGCGCTTTGCGGCTGCCCAATCTGCATCTCGTTTTCGGTGACGGGTTCGCAGGACTTGCCGCACAAGCGCCCTTTGATGCAATTGTCGCGGCAGCGGCTGGCGCGGAAGTGCCGCAGGCCTGGGTCGAACAGCTCGCGCCGGGAGGAACCATCGTGGCGCCGGTCGGTGTGGACATTCAGCACCTCGTTACCGTACGACGCGACGCAGCTGGCCGAGTGCTGCGCAAAGTCGAAGAGGAAGTCCGGTTCGTTCCGTTGCGATCGGGGGTCCAATGAAGCAACAACCAATTCGTGCGGCCCGCATTCGCTGCTGCGCGGTGCTACTCGTTACGACGTTTGTCTTTGCGGGATGCACTGTGCGCGCCGTGCGCGAAGCCCCGATCGAAGACAAATCGACGGCCAGCCGAACCGCAAAGGCTGCGCCGTCGACCGCGGCGGCACAGACCACCGGCGTACCAGCCCCGATCGTGATGCAGCGCGAGGCCAGCAATGGAACCTATGTGGTTCAGCGCGGCGACACTCTCTATAGCATCGCCGTCGCCTTCGGCCAGGACTACCGCGATATCGCGCGCTGGAACAACCTGGACGATCCGACCAAGCTCGCAGTGGGACAGGCGCTTCGCGTCGCACCGCCGGAGGGTGACGCCGCGGCCGCTGTCGTCGGTGTGGTAACGGTGAACCCTTCTGCACCTACCGAAACCCGGCCGCTTGAGGCAGTCCCACAGGCGGCGCCACCTGCGGCGCTTCCTGCGCCGCCCGCGACGCCCGCACCGCCGCCGAGTTCTCCGCCCGCAACGTCGCCGCCGCCGATTGCAACGGCTCCATCAACAGTGCCAGCACCGGCGCCAGCTCCCGTGGAGCCGGCGACCAAACCGCAACCAACTGAGCGCCCGACTCCGCCGCCACAAGCCGCGGCCGGAGGGGCAGTGATGTGGCAATGGCCGGCTAAGGGCAAGGTGATCGATGGGTTCAATGAAACCCGCAACAAGGGCATCGACATCGGTGGTGCAGAAGGTGAGGCCGTGCTGGCGGCAAGCGACGGAGATATCGTCTATGTCGGCAGCGGGCTGCGCATGTACGGCAATCTGGTGATCATCAAACACAACGACGATTTCATCTCCGCGTACGCCCACAACAAACAAATCCTCGTGAAACAAGGGCAGCCGGTGCGGCGCGGGCAACGGATCGCGGACCTGGGAAAGACCGATGACGGGCAGAGCAAGCTGCACTTCGAAATCCGTTACCGCGGCAAACCGGTCGATCCGACGAAGTACCTGCCGGCGCGCTGATTTCCGCAATGACCCCGGTCCTCTGCTTCGACATCGAGACGATTCCGGACACGGCGGGACTGCGACGACTGCGGCCCGAGTGGGCCGCGCTTGATGACGGCGAAGTCGCGACCCAGGCGTTCGCGCAGCGGCGCGAACGAGTCGGCTCCGACTTCCTGCAGCATCACCTGCATCGCATCGTTGCGATTGGCTGCGCGTTTCGCGATGAAAGTGGATTTCGCGTGCGTTGCCTTGGCGATGAGGCCGACGGCGAAGCTCGTTTGATCCAGGACTTCTTTCGCGTCATCGAGCGCTACACGCCGCAACTCGTAAGTTGGAATGGTGGCGGCTTCGACTTGCCGGTCCTGCACTATCGCGCATTGGTCCATGGAGTGCATGCCACCCGCTACTGGGATTTCGGCGATGAAGATCGCGATTTCCGCTTCAACAACTACCTCAACCGCTACCACACGCGCCATCTTGACTTGATGGACGTGCTCTCGATGTTTCAGCCGCGCGCCAGTGCGCCGCTCGATGACATCGCGCGCCTGGCCGGATTCGCCGGCAAACTGGGAATGGACGGCGGGCAGGTATGGGACGCGTACCGCAGCGGACAGCTGGGCACGATTCGTAGCTATTGCGAGACCGACGTCGTCAACACCTACCTCGTGTTTTGCCGCTTCCAAAGGATGCGCGGCCTGCTCGATGATGCCGCCTACGCGGATGAATTGCGCCTCGTGCGCGAAACGCTTGAGTCCCTCGATGGCGCACACTGGCGCCGGTTCCTTGACGCCTGGCCCGCGGATTGAGCGCGTTGAAAAGCACTATCGTCGAGATCGAGTCGCTCGATCCCGAGGGCCGCGGCGTTGCGCGCCACGAGGGCAAGGTGGTGTTTGTCGAGGGCGGGCTTCCAGGCGAGCGCGCGCGTATCGAAACGCTTCGCGCAAAGGCGAAGTATGAGAACGCGCGCGTGGTTGAAGTCCTGCGCGCGAGCAACCAGCGTGTAACCCCACATTGCCCGCACTTCGGGCTTCACGCCGGCGCGTGCGGCGGATGTTCGATGCAGCACATCGCGCCGGCCGCCCAGGTCGCAACCAAACAACGCGTGCTGGAGGACGCGCTCTGGCACATCGGTCGTCTGCGGCCCGACGTTCTTTTGCGTCCGGTCGCGGGACCTGCATGGGGTTATCGGCACCGCGCGCGTTTGTCGGTGCGTTTTGTCGCAAAAAAGGGCGGCGTACTGGTCGGTTTTCATGAGCGTCGCAGCAGTTACGTGGCGGACATGCGTGAATGCCCGGTTCTGCCGCCGCGAGTGAGCGCGCTGATTGCGCCGTTGCGCGACCTGTTCGGCGCGTTGTCGATTCGCAGCGCCTTGCCACAAGTGGAACTCGCGGTCGGCAGTGACGAGGCTGGCGCCGAGAGAATCGTGCTCGTGTTGCGGGTGCTGCAACCGCCGACGGAGGAGGACCGCGCTCGCTTGAATGCATTCGCGCGCGCGCATGCGATCGAATTCTGGTTGCAGCCTGGCGGACCGGATACGGCGAGGCCGATGTTCGATGACGTCGCGCCGACCCTGCAACTTGTGTTGGCGGAGCACGCGGTAAAGCTGCCTTTCGGGCCGACCGAATTCACGCAGGTCAACCACCGCATCAACGAGGTTCTGGTGCGGCGTGTCCTGCGCCTGCTCGACCCAGGGCCGAACGATCGTGTCGTCGACTTTTTCTGTGGGCTGGGCAACTTCACGCTGCCGTTGGCGCGCCGCGCGGCGCGTGTGGTCGGGATCGAGGGCAGCGCACCGCTGCTCGAGCGTGCGGCCCGGGCTGCAGCGGTCAATGGGCTTGCCACGCGCACCCAATTCCTGCGCCAGGATCTTTTCGATTTCAAGCCCGCCGATTGGAGCCGCCTCGCCGATGAGATGGGCGGCATCGGTTGCGTAGTGCTCGACCCGCCGCGTGAGGGCGCTGTCGCCATCGCGCAAGTTCTCGCCCATTGCGAGCAAGCGCCGCGCCGGCTCGTCTACGTTTCTTGTAACCCCGCAACACTCGCGCGCGATTGCGCAGTCCTGCATCACGAGGGAGGATGGGGCGTGCGCGCGGCCGGTGTCGTCAACATGTTTCCGCATACCTCGCACGTCGAATCGATCGCGGTCCTGGAGCCAGCAAGCTGACGTTACGCGGCAAGACCTGTGTGTCAACGCAGTTTCGGCACCTGCGCGTGTTACGATCGCAGGCTAACTCAAGTGCGCAAGGCCTTAATTTATTGGACTTTATTGGACTTCTGCGGTGACCCGGCGCGCGACCCGAGTTGCCGGCAGCGCACTGCCCGTCATCCGAGCCGACTGGAACAACACATATGGCAATTGAAAGGACGCTGTCCATTATCAAACCCGACGCGGTCGCGAAGAACGTCATCGGCCAGATCTACAGTCGCTTCGAAGGGGCCGGGCTGAAGATCATTGCGTCGCGCATGACACACCTTTCGCGTGCACAGGCAGAAGGTTTTTACGCCGTTCATCGAGGCCGACCTTTCTTCAAGGACTTGGTTGAATTCATGGTGTCCGGGCCGATCATGGTGCAGGTCCTCGAGGGCGAAAACGCGATCGCCAAGTACCGTGAGCTGATGGGCGCGACGGATCCAAAGAAGGCGGCGGCGGGAACCATTCGCGCTGACTTCGCGGACAGTATCGACGCCAATGCAGTACACGGTTCGGATGGCGCGGATACGGCGCGGGCAGAAGTCGCCTACTTCTTCCCGTCCCTGGACGTTCATTCACGCTGAGCGAAAGGTGCGCGTCAACCTGCTCGACTTCGATGCCGCGGCGCTCGCGGCGTACGTCGAATCGATCGGCGAAAAACCGTTTCGTGCCCGCCAGTTACTGCACTGGATTCACCAGCGCGGCGTCGCTTCGTTTGACCAGATGACCGACCTTGCGAAGTCCCTGCGCGGCAAACTGGGCGATGGCGCAAGCGTCGATGCGCTGCCGGTGCTCAAGGACAGTCGATCCGCCGATGGCACACGCAAATGGTTGCTGGATGTCGGCGCCGGCAACGCCGTCGAAGCGGTCTACATCCCCGCGGACGATCGCGGCACGCTCTGCGTGTCGACCCAGGCTGGCTGCGCGGTCAACTGCCGGTTTTGTTCGACCGGGAAGCAGGGCTTCAGCCGCAACCTGAGCACGGCCGAGATCGTGGGTCAGTTGTGGTGGGCCGAGCACCTGCTGCGGCGAGCCGGCCTTGCAGCGACCGAAGGGGAGCGCGTCATCAGCAACGTGGTGCTGATGGGCATGGGCGAGCCGCTGCAGAACTACGACCCGGTCGTGGCGGCATTACGCCTGATGCTGGATGACAACGCGTACGGACTCTCGCGCCGGCGCGTCACGCTTTCCACCTCCGGCATGGTGCCGCAGATCGATCGCCTTGCGCTCGACTGCCCCGTGGCGCTGGCGGTTTCCCTGCATGCACCCAACGATGCGTTGCGCGACGACCTGGTCCCGCTCAATCGCAAATATCCGCTGCGCGTGTTGCTGGCGGCATGCCAGCGCTACCTGCGTTACGCACCGCGCGACTTCATCACCTTCGAATACGTCATGCTCGATGGCATCAACGACTCGGACGTGCATGCGCGCGAACTGGTAAGTCTCGTGCGCGACGTTTCCTGCAAGCTGAACTTGATTCCCTTCAATCCATTTCCCGGATCGGGACTGCGCAGTTCTTCGCTCGAACGCATGAAGGCGTTCGCGCGTGTTCTGACCGATGCTGCGATCGTGACCACGGTGCGCAAGACGCGCGGTGACGACATCGACGCCGCCTGCGGTCAGCTGGCCGGCGAGGTGCAGGATCGCACCCGCCTGCAAGAGCGCACACACCGCCTTCCGCCACTGGTGGTTGCCCGATAGGAGCTGGTCGATGCGCGCCTTGCCGAAGTTGATTGCAGCCATGCTCATGGGGGTGGGCGCGTCATTTATCGCGGGTTGCACCACGACGACCGAAGTCAATGGCCAGCCGGCGGCCAACCAGGCGAATGCGTCGCCGGCGAATGAAGCGGATGCGCGCAAGCGCGCGTCGATTCGACTACAGCTTGCCGCGACGTACTACCAGAAGGGTCAGTTCAAGGTCGCGTTCGAAGAGGTGCAGCGCGCGCTGCAGCTCGATTCGGCGTACGCGGATGCGTACGGGCTGCTCGGTCTCATCAACATGGATCTCGGCAAACAAGCCGAGGCGGAAACAAATTTCCTGCGCGCGCTACAACTCGACGGCGAAAATCCCGAGATACTGAACAATTACGGCTGGTTCCTTTGCCAGTCCGGCCGTGAACGCCAGTCGATCGAGTACTTCCGTCGTGCGGCGGCGGCCAAGGTGTATTCCACCCCGGCGATGTCAATGCAGAACGCGGGGCTCTGCATGCTGCGCGTGAAAGATACCAAGGCGGCGGAAGAGTTCCTCAAGCGTTCGTTCGAGCTGGATGCCGCCAATCCGGTCACGAAATTCCACCTTGCGCGTCTCTACCTTTCGACGCGACAGTTCGAGCGCGCCCGCTTCTACTACGGGTTGCTGCCGCGCGGCCAGGACGCCGGTGCCGAGATCCTGTGGTTGGGATTGCGCATTGCACGGGCCGAAGGCGACGTGCGCACCGAACAACAATTTGCTACCGACCTGCGACGCAGGTTTCCGGAGTCGCGCGAGGCGGGCGCACTGGGCCGCGAGGCGTTCGATGAGTGAGATTGAAGCACCGCGGCAGGAGACACAGGCCGACGCTGCGCTGCTGCCGGGGTTCGGCCGCCGCCTTGCGGCCGAGCGCGCGAGACTCGGTCTGTCGGTCAACGAGATCGCAGCGCGCCTGCGGCTGCATCCGAAGCAGGTGCAGGCGATCGAGAACGAGGCCTTGCCTGCGCTGCCTGCGCCGTTTCTGCGCGGATTCGTGCGCAATTATGCGAAGGAGCTGCGGCTCGACCCCGCGCCCCTGGTTGCTGAATTGAACGCGCGCCTCGGCCCGCAAGCGGGCGAGCTGCAGCGTTTTGCTACCGGAGGCTCAGGGTCGGGTGGCACTGCGCCGAGCGGTCACGGCTCGCGCAGGGTTGTGGTGACCGGCGTGCTGGTAGTGTTGGTCGGGTTGGCGCTGGTTGGAGGGTTGGCGACTCGCAGCGAGAAACGGCGCGCAGAAGCCGCCTCCGAAAGCAAACCTGTTCTTCCGGCCACACCCCCGCCAGCCGTTGTCGAGCAGAAGGTCGAACCGGCTCCTCCGCCTCCGACAGAGGCAGCCGCACCAGTGGCCGCGCCACTTTTGCCGACGCCGCCCGCCGCGGCCGATTCGGTGCACTTGAGCTTTCGCGAACAATCACGGGTCGAAGTGACGCAAGCCGATGGCCGGATCGTGCATTCACAGGTCAACGAACCCGGCACGGAACAGCGCATCGAAGGTAAACCGCCGCTGCGGGTTGTGATCGGCAATGCGTCCGCGGTATCGCTCGACTACAAAGGCAAAGCGTTCGATCTGAAGGCAGTCACGGGTGCCGACAACGTCGCGCGAATTACGCTCAACTGACCGCGCCATGAACTCGCCTGTCGAACCACTTGTTTGCCTGCCTGCCGCGGCCGCAACCCAGGCGCGTCGCGAGACGCGGCAGGTGGAAGTTGCATGGGCACGCCGGCGCGTGCGCATTGGCGGCGGTGCACCGGTGCTGGTGCAATCGATGACCAATACGGACACCGCGGACGCGATCGCAACCGCGATTCAAGTCAAGGAACTGGCGCAAGCCGGATCCGAGATGGTACGGATCACGGTGAATTCACCGGACGCCGCGCGTGAAGTCGCGGCCATCCGCGAGCAGCTGGACAAAATGGGTGTCGATGTCCCGCTGATCGGCGACTTCCACTACAACGGCCACAAGCTGCTGACGCAATTTCCGGATTGCGCGCGGGCGCTGTCGAAATACCGCATCAATCCAGGCAACGTGGGCACCGGTGCACGGCGCGATGACAACTTCGCGCAGATGATCGAAGTGGCATGCCGCGAGATGAAGCCGGTGCGCATCGGTGTCAACTGGGGTTCGCTCGATCAGGCGTTGCTGGCCCGGATGATGGACGAGAACGCGCGTCGCGCCGAACCGTGGGATGCAAGCGCGGTGCTGCGCGAGGCATTGGTGCGCTCCGCGATCGAAAGCGCGCAGCGGGCCGAAGAACTCGGACTGGCTCGCGATCGGATCATCTTGTCGGCAAAAGTGAGCGGTGTGCAGGACCTGATCGCCGTTTACCGCGAACTCGCGCGCCGCAGCGACTATCCGCTGCACCTTGGCCTGACCGAAGCCGGAATGGGCAGCAAGGGCATCGTCGCTTCGACCGCAGCGTTGTCGGTGCTGCTGCAGGAAGGGATCGGCGACACGATCCGCATTTCACTGACGCCTGCGCCCGGCGAGGCGCGGACCCGCGAGGTGCAGGTGGGGCAAGAAGTTCTGCAAGCACTTGGCTTGCGCGCGTTCACGCCGCAGGTCATCGCCTGTCCGGGCTGCGGTCGCACCACCAGCACATTCTTCCAGGAGTTGGCGGCGAAGATCCAGACTTATCTGAGAGCTCAGATGCCGGCGTGGCGCTCCTCGTATCCGGGCGTGGAGACGATGAACGTTGCGGTAATGGGTTGCGTGGTCAATGGTCCCGGCGAGAGCAAACACGCCGATATCGGCATCAGTTTGCCCGGCACGGGCGAGTCGCCGGTGGCACCTGTGTTCGTCGACGGCGTGCGCACGGTAACGCTCAAGGGCGAACGGATTGCCGAGGAATTCCAGGCGATCGTCGAGTCGTATGTCCAGCGCAACTACGCGCCGACAGCGAACCGGGCACCTCACGCCACCGTCGCGCCGGTCTGAAAGATGAGCAAGAAGCGACTCGCCGCTGTGCGCGGCATGAACGATCTGTTGCCAGCCGAAGCGCCGTTGTGGGAGTGGTTCGAGGCGCGCGCGGTCGACTGGTTGGCCGCGTATGGCTACGAGCAGATTCGCACGCCGGTGCTGGAGCACACCGAACTTTTCGTACGCGGCATCGGCGAGGTCACCGACATCGTCGAAAAGGAGATGTACTCGTTCGAGGATCGTTTGAATGGCGAGCGCCTCACGCTGCGGCCTGAATTTACCGCCGGCGTCGTGCGTGCTGCGATCGAGCACAACCTCACTTACGACGCGCCGCGTCGACTCTGGAGCATGGGTCCGGTCTTCCGTCATGAACGGCCGCAGCGCGGACGCTATCGCCAGTTCTACCAGGTCAACGTAGAAGCACTCGGCTTCGAAGGTCCGGACATCGATGCCGAGCAGATCGTGATGTTGTCGCGCCTGTGGCGGTTGTTGGGGCTGGGCCCCGTACGGCTCGAGATCAACTGCCTTGGCCAGGCGGACGAACGGCTGCGCCATCGCGCGGATCTCATCAGCTACTTCGAGCGCCATGCCGAGCACCTCGACGCGGACGCACGTCGGCGCCTGCATGACAACCCGCTGCGCATCCTGGACACCAAAAATCCGGCGTTGCAGGAGATCGTCGCCGCAGCTCCGCGCATCACGGACTATTTGGGCGATGCATCGCGCACCTTCTTCGAGGGGCTGCAGCAACTGTTGCTTGCTGCAGGAGTCGAATTCAGCATCAATGCGCGCCTCGTGCGTGGCCTCGATTACTACAACCTGACGGTCTTCGAGTGGATTAC
>DASQAE010000287.1:0-4332 GCA_035635915.1 Burkholderiaceae bacterium
AGGTCGGTCGTCATGGGACCCGTCCCTTTGTAAGGAACGTGTGTCAGTTCGATCTGCGTGACCTGGCGCAGGTATTCCATCGCCAGGTGGCCAGCGCTGCCGTTGCCCGCCGAGCCGTAGTTGAGCGCGCCCGGTTTCGCCTTGGCAAGATCGACGAACTCCTTGAGGTTTCTCACCGGCAGGCCGGGATGAACCGCGACCACGTTCGGCACCGAGGCGATCATTGCAACCGGTATGAACCCATGCACCGGGTCGTAAGGCAGCTTGGCGAACATCGCCGGGTTCACCGCGAGCGTGCCCACGTGACCGAGGATCAGCGTGTAGCCGTCGGGCCGGGAACGCTGTACCAACTCCATGGCGATGTTGCCGGCCGCGCCGGGCTTGTTGTCGATGACAACCTGCTGCTTCCAGCTTTCAGTGAGCTTCTGCCCGATGAGCCGCGCCAGCACTTCCGAGCTGCCGCCGGGCGCGAACGGCACGACCAGTGTCACTGGTTTGTTCGGATAGTCCTGCGCCGCCGCCTGGCTGGTGCTCAGGATCAGGAACGCGGCAGCGATGCTCCAGACGCGCGACATTGGTTTCCCCTCGGTTTGTGTGACTCACGCACCGATTCTGCACCGCGGGTAGCTCCCGCGGCAGGCCGAGTGGCCAGCGCGGCGGCTGCGTCAACCTCACAACTTCGGTGCGTCGGGATCGTCGCCGCAGGGTGCGCGCCATTCGCGCAGCAGGTACTCGAGTTTCACATCCCCGTATTCCTCTGCCATGCGGATCAGTTCATCGACGTTGCCATCGTTGACGCGCTCGCGGCCGACGCCGCGCTTCAGCGCGTGGTAGATCTCTGCGAGTTCATCTGAGTGCCGTGAAGCCGGGGTCTGCGACTTGCCGGGCGGCTTGACTTTCGAGCCCGGCTCGACCTTCCAGTCAGTGGGGTTCTTTTCGGTCGAGATTCGCGCGCCTGCGTGCGCAGCGGCACTCGGTGATATCGGGTCACTGGCAGGAAACGTTTCTTGCAATGATTCGTCCAGGACATCCTGATACGTCGGCGCTTTTTTATCTGCGCCAGAACCGGGTCCCGGTTTCTTTGCAGGGCGGGTCTTGCTCATGTTTGCCTCCGCGCTGGGGTCGCAGTGGTTCGCGTTGCAGCAGCCGGCGTGCCTGCGACCGACCCATGCCGTGCTGCGAGTTCGCACACCGCACGCCGTCTGGTACGCCGATTGCCGGCGAGACGGTTCCACCGAGCCCGTCCCGCCGCGTTCTGCGGTCGAGCCCGGTACCGCCACGCAATCAACCGAGTAGGAGACCCAGATGACTCAAGTTGCAGATGTGATGACGCGCGGCGTGCGCTGTCTGTCACCCGACGATAGCCTGCAATCGGCCGCGCAGGCAATGGACGAACTCAACGTCGGTGCGATTCCGGTATGCGAAGACGATCGTGTCATCGGCATGGTGACGGACCGCGACATCACGGTGCGCGGCGTGGCGCAGGGGCTTGCGCCCGACAGCACGCCGCTCAGCGACGTGATGAGCCAGCACGTCGAAACCTGCTACGTCGATGATCCGCTGGAAGACGTAGCGCAGACAATGCAGGACGTGCAGATCCGCAGGGTGCCCGTGCTCGACCACGACGAAGTGCTGATCGGCATTCTTTCGCTCGGCGACGTGGCAACCAAAGGCGACCTGGACCAGGCCGGCGCCGTGTTGTCCGAAATTTCGGAGCCGTGCGAGCCGGATCGTTCGGGCACCTTGTCCGAGAGCGGCGCCGAAGGCGGCGGTTCGGCCTCCGGCGGTCCAGGCAGGATGCGGGGATGACGAACTCGCATCTCGAGCGCAACGGGATCGCCGGAGCGCCCCCACCCTAGCCTCCCCCGCGTGCGGGGGAGGGAACCGCACATGTATCGGAGGCACTTGCGCCGCGTATCTTCGGGCGACAATGCGCGGCGATGGACTTCTCCCTCAACGAAGATCAACTCGCGGTGCGCGCCGCGATCGAGAAGGTGTGCGCCGGCTTCGACGACGATTTCTGGCTGGCGCGCGACCGCGACGGCCGTTTTCCGCACGAGTTTCATCGCGCCATGGCGCGCGATGGTTGGCTCGGCATCTGCATGCCAGAGGAATACGGCGGCGCCGGCCTCGGCGTCACCGAAGCGGCGCTCATGATGCGCGCGATTGCCGAGTCTGGCGGCGGCCAGAGCGCGGCGTCGTCCGTGCACATGAACATCTTCGCACTGAATCCGGTGGTGGTATTCGGGACGCCCGAGCAGAAGCGGCGCATGTTGCCGCCGCTGATACGCGGCGAGCAGCAGGCGTGTTTCGCGGTGACTGAGCCCGATGCAGGCCTTGACACGACGCACATCAAGAGCAAGGCGATACGCGCGGGCGATCACTACGTGATCTCGGGCGCCAAGGTCTGGACATCGACCGCACAGGTGGCGCACAAGATGCTCATCCTGGTGCGTACCACGCCGCTGGAGCAAGTGCACAAGCCCACCGAGGGTATGAGCCTTTTTTACACCGATCTTGACCGCGCATGTATCGAGGTGCGCGAGATCGAAAAGATGGGCCGCAAGTGTGTGGACTCCAACCAGCTTTTCATCGACGGGCTGCGCGTCGCGGTGGAAGACCGCATCGGCGAGGAGGGCCGCGGGTTCGAGTACATCCTGCATGGCATGAATCCGGAGCGGATCCTGATCGGCGCGGAAAGCGTGGGACTGGGTTTCGCGGCGCTGCGCCGGGCGACGCAGTATGCGAAAGAGCGGGTTGTGTTCGACCGGCCCATCGGGGCGAACCAGTCGATTCAGCATCCGCTCGCGCGCAACTGGATGGAGTTGCGAGCCGCCGATTTGATGGTCCTGAACGCCGCCACCTTGTACGACGCCGGCAAACCCTGCGGCGCGGAGGCCAACGCGGCGAAGTTTCTCGCGAGTGAGGCGGGCTTCCGTGCGTGCGAGCAGGCGGTGTTGACGCATGGCGGCTACGGCTACGCGAAGGAATATCACGTCGAGCGCTATTTGCGCGAGGTGATGATTGCGCGCCTGGCACCGGTGAGCTCGCAGCTCATCATGTGCTTCATTGCCGAAAAGGTGCTCGGCCTGCCGAAGTCGTATTGATCTGCCGGACTCGATCGGCCGCGCGCGACGAACTTGAAGTTGCGATCGACGAGCCCCGCGAAACGCGGGCTTGCAAACGGCAACGTCAGGCACACCGAATGCTCGCGGCCATGCTGCGCTCCCTCATGTTGTGCGCGCTGCGGCGCAAGATCGATCAAGCCGAGACCTGCGCGCGTGCCTATGCTGGTCGGGCCCTAGTGAAGGACTTTCGCCATGACTCACGCCTACTACGCGCGCCAATCCACGTTTTCGACTCCAGGTCGCCACGCCGCCCTGTTGGAGAGCCTTCCGTCGCAGGTGCATGAGCTTGCGGATATGGTTCGCGGACTCTGCATCTACGACGTCGTGGCCGAGGATTTTTACGGCCATCGAGTTTCGGCCGAGCGGCAGCAGGAGATCCATTTGCGCCGCGTCGAGCCCATGCTCGACCGAGTGCTCGCGCTGGATCAGCACCTCGGCCCGCGGCCGCCGTCCAAGCGACTTGTAGGCCGGTGTCATCACTATGCGCTGCTACTGACGTCGATGTTGCGCGCGCACGGCATCGGCGCGCGCATGCGCGGCGGCTTTGCGCGCTACTTCAACCCTGGTTATTTCGAGGACCACTGGGTCTGCGAGTATTTCGACGCGCGCACGTCGAGCTGGGTGCTCGTCGACGCACAGCTCGACGAAGTCTGGCGCAAGAAGCTTGCGATCAAGTTCGATCCGAACGACGTCCCGCGCTCGGAATTTCTTGTGGCCGCACAGGCCTGGAATGCCTGCCGGCGCGAAGGCGCAGATGGGTCGAAATTCGGCATCGAATTCGTCAAGCTGCGCGGCTTGTGGTTCATTGCGGGCAGCCTGGTGCGCGATCTGGCTGCGCTCAACCGGGCGGAAATGCTTCCCTGGGACACGTGGGGCACGCAGCCAAAGCCGGACGCGAAGCTCGCTGCAACCGAGCTCGCGTTCTTCGATCAGCTTGCGCAACTCACCATCGCACCGGAGTCGAGCTTCCACGCGCTGCGGACGTTCTATGACTCCGACGATCGCGTCCGCGTGCCACGGCAAGTGTTCAACGCGTTGCAGCAGCGCGTGGAGGAGATCGGCGAGTTGCAGCACGACCTCGCATGAGCCCGGTCTAGTCAGGATCCAGCTGCGGCCCGATCACATAGAACACCGTGTCGAGACCGCCGCTCGAAGCGCGGCGCTCGTAGCGAAATCCCAGCTTCTCGAGCACGCGCACCGAGGC
>DASQAE010000288.1:0-4334 GCA_035635915.1 Burkholderiaceae bacterium
GTTGCTGCCGTAGCAACTCCTCGCATGGTTCGGCCGTCGGTTGGCGCTACGGGAGCCGGCGCGGAAGTACGCGGCGGGCGCGTTGCCATCAACGCCGCCTGGCGCACGGGCGCGCTTTCCGCTTCGACCGGAGCAAATGCCAGCATGCGAAGCAACGTCATCGTGAATCCCGCGTACTCGTCCGGCGCCAACCCAAGATCATCGCGACCATGCAGTGCGATCTGGTAGCAAAGCTGCACTTCGTCCGGCGCCATTTGATTTGCCAGCCGGCGCACGGCTTCTGCTTCGTCCACGTCGTCGCCGATCGCTTCCGGCACCTGCTGCGCCAACGCGATCCAATGCAGCAGGCTGCCGAGATCGCGCAGTGCCTGCGAGAACGAGAAGCTGCGCTCCGCCATCTCGTCGGCGATCGAAAGCATCTGCTTTGCATCGCGCGCGTTCAAGGCATCGAGCAAGCGCACCAGCACGCCAGCATCGATCGTGCCCAACATGCCACGCACGCCCTCCAGGGTGACGCTGCCCGCTCCATAGGCGATCGCCTGGTCCAGCAGGCTCAACCCATCGCGCATGCTCCCCCGTGCTGCCTGCGCGAGCAGGCGCAGGGCAGCCGGTTGCGCTTCCACCTTCTCTTCGCCAGCGATGTGCTGCAGGTAACTCGCGATTGCGCTGGGCGTCATCTGCTTCAGGTTGAACTGCAGACAGCGCGACAGCACCGTCACCGGTACCTTTTGCGGATCGGTCGTGGCAAGAATGAACTTCACGTATTCCGGCGGCTCTTCGAGCGTCTTGAGCATCGCGTTGAACGCGTGGGTGCTGAGCATGTGCACTTCGTCGATCATGTAGACCTTGAAGCGCGCGTTGCTCGGTGCGTAAATCGCGCGCTCGAGCAGTGCGGTCATCTCGTCCACGCCACGATTGCTTGCGGCATCGAGTTCGATGTAGTCGACGAACCGCCCGGCATCGATGGCGGCGCACGCCTCGCACTGATTGCACGGCGTCGCGGTCACTCCGCCCTTGCCATCGGGCCCGACACAATTGAACGCCTTCGCAAGGATGCGCGATAGCGTGGTCTTGCCAACGCCGCGTGTGCCTGTGAACAGATAGGCGTGATGCAGTCGCTGCCGCTCGAGCGCGTGCGTCAGCGCACGCACCACGTGATCCTGCCCAACCAGCGATGAAAAGTCGCGCGGGCGCCATTTGCGGGCCAGGACCAGGTACGACATGCGGGGAAACTCGGTGAAGGATTTCGTTCGAGTCTAGCCCTGTGCGGCAAAGCGCTTCAGCGCATCGCCAGTCAGGCGACAGATGCGCCAGTCGGGGAGAAGATCGGCGCCAAGCGCGCGATAAAAGTCGATCGCCGGCTGGTTCCAATCGAGCACCGCCCACTCGAAGCGCCCGCATTCGCGCGCAATCGCGAGTTGCGCCAGGTGACGGATCAACGCCTTGCCGTAACCACGGCCGCGCGCCTCGGGAAGCACAAAAAGATCCTCCAGGTAAAGACCGCGCCGTGCGAGGAAGGTCGAAAAATTGTGGAAGAACAACGCGAACCCGGCGGCGCGCTCCTCTTCCCAGCCGATCACCGCCTCGATGACCGGATGTGGCCCGAACAACTCGTTGCGCAACTGCGCCTCGGTCCCCACCGTCTGGTGCAGCAGCTTTTCATATTCGGCGAGCCCGCGTACCAACGAGTGCAGGATCGAAACATCCTGCGGCCGTGCGCTCTGAATGCGGAAGCTCATGGAAGGTCTGTCGCTTGTTCTAGTGTCGCAATCGAGGGGGCCAGGAGGGGGCATCGCCCTCTCTTGCATCTCAACAGAGCGAAGCTCGCCTCCTTGCCCTTCGGGCAAGGAGGCGAGCCTTGTCCTCGGCACCGCAGGCACTCCGTTATGGCTGCTTCGTTCCCGACCTGACCAGGTTCACGGCACCTGCATGCGAGGGGGCCCGCCGCGATCGATCTTATCAGCCGAGCTCGATCAACTCGCCGTCGGCCGCAATCAGCACTCCGCGCACGGTCTGTTTCGGGTATATCGAACGGACGACGTTGCAATAACGCTCGATCTGACGCGCATAAGCGGCCCGCTCGCCCGGGGTGACGCGCCACTTGAAATCGATCACCCAGCGGGCATCGTCGATTTCAACCAGACGGTCGATCCGCAACAGCTCGCCGCCGGCGTCGATCAACTCCAACTCGGCGTCGCCTGGACCGGAGAAAAATCGCACAAGATGCGGTGCTGCGAGAACTTTACGTGCCGCTTCGAAAACGCTCGTCACCTGGACGGGATCGAGGTCGAAGCGCCGCCCGATCGAATCGCGATCGATGTCCTCCAGCCGCTCGAGCGCTGTAGCCTGCTCGAGCACCGCATGCCATGCGCGGCCCAGGCGGACCGGAACGTCGCTCAGGACCACTCTTGGTGCGCCGGTCGCGCATTGCTGCGGCAGGAACTCGCGCACCTCGCGCACGTCGCGCACGGGAGGCGGCTCGCCAACGGCAGCAGGTAGCGGCGCCAGACCCTCCATCCGTTCAAACCTCCGGTACCAAGTGTCGTCGTAGCGCTGGTCGCGCTTCTGCGGCAGGACACCCGAGACAACCAGAACCTGCTTCGCGCGCGTGGCCGCGACGTAAAGCAGATTCCAGTACTCCTGCTCGCCTCGTTCCCGCTCCACTTCCAACCACTGCCGGCGCGCTTCTCCCGTCGCCGCACTGCGTCCGAGGATGGAAACGTGGTGGGGAAAGGACGCTTCCGGCGGCCAGCCGACGAGGGTGCGAAAGCCGCGTTCGCCTTCCCAATAGATGTGAGCATCAGCGAGAACGACGATCTCGCTTTCCAATCCCTTCGCGCCATGGATGGTCGAAACTCGCACCGCATCACCCTGCGCGGCCTGGCCCTCGCCGGGCGCTTCCTGATCGCGAGTACGCCGCAACGCTGCAACCTCATCGAGAAAACGCGGCAGGCTTGGATAACGTCCGGCATCGACCGACAGTGCTAGTTCGAGCACGCGATCGAGATTTGCCTGCACTTGCGCATGCATCGACGCCGGCACGACTGCGGCGAAGCGCCTGCGCACGTCACCTTCAAAAAAGATCCGATCGAGCAGATCGTGCACCGGCAGTACCCCTGCGAGCTTCATCCAGGCCTGCAGCAGCGTTCGGGCGCGGTCCAGTGTGGCGTTCGGCGCTTCAAGCGCGCGCAATCGCCTCCACCACGTCGCGCCCGCCACGCGCGTCGCTGTCAGTTGCGTCGCTTCATCGAGCGGCGATGTCGCGGTGACGGCGGGTGCCGGGGCGAGCTGCGACAAGTCCGCGTCGGTCGCTCCAAAGAGCGGCGATCTCAGCGCGTGAGCAAGCTTGACGTCTGCGTACGGTGCCGCAAGGAATTCGAGCGTAGCGATCAGATCATCGGCTTCCAGCGTGCCAAGCAAACCGCCCAAACGATCGCTGACGAACGGCACGGCCGCCTCGCGCAGCGCACGTTCGAGCGAATCGAGGTACGCGCGCCTGCGCACGAGCAGCAACACGTCGGACCAGCGCGCCGGCCGCGCGAGCTCTTGGTCGGATACCGTCGTTGCTGCGACGATCCGCTTTATCGCATCGGCGAGGACATGGCCTTCGCGCAGGCGCGAATCGGACTCTGCATCCGGACGCGCCGTCACGAGAACGTCGCGCATTTCTACGTCCTCGGCGGGCGGTTTCTCTGGTCGCTCCGAGGCCGCAGTAAGCGGCAGCAGGATCACGTTGCCTGGCGCGCTCGAAGTTGTCGACTGTTGCTGATACAACGGGTTGCGCAGGGTGAAGACGGCATCGAGCGCCTGCACGACAGCGAGCGCGTTGCGCCGGGTGACGTTGGTGCGCAAGTGAGCAGCGCCGAAAGTGCTCGCGAGCAGTGCATTGGCCGCATCAAAGAGCCTGGGCTCTGCGCGGCGGAAGGCGTAGATCGATTGCTTCGGATCGCCGACGATAAACACCGTCGGCCGATCCTCATCGGTGGAATATGCAGCGAGCCAGCGCTCGAGGACTTGCCATTGCAACGGGTTGGTGTCCTGGAACTCGTCGATGAGCACGTGCCGGTAACGCGCATCAAGTCGGGCCTGCACGTATGCGGCGTGATCTTCGTCGCCAAGCAGGCGCCACGCGTGCCACTCGAGGTCCGTAAAGTCCAGCGCCTGTTGCCGCGCCTTCAGCTCCTCATAGACCGCGATCAGCGACTGTCCCGCGGTCAGCGCCGCCGTGTTGAGTTGGATCGCGTCATACTCATCCTGCGCGCGAGTGATGCGCGAGAACTCGGCAACCACAATCTCCCAGGCCGCGGAATATCCGACAGCCGCCGCAGGCAATA
>DASQAE010000289.1:0-3863 GCA_035635915.1 Burkholderiaceae bacterium
AGCTCACCGCGATTTTCCTTGAGCTCGAGCAGGCGTGCGCGCTGAGCGGCGATCGCCTTTTTGAGTTCACCAACCCGCTCCTGGTTCTGGCGGCGCGCGCTGCTGATTCCTGCAATAACCTTGCGCATTTCAGCGTCGAGCCTCTGCCGCCGGCTGTTGTTCTCGGCCAATTGACGCTGATACAGCGGGTAGTTGACGCCATACTGCGCCGCGATCTCCTGCAACCGCGCCTCTCCATTGAGGAGATCTGCGTTTAGCTTCTGGATCTGTGAATTGGAGCTGACGTCCGGCAGCTGGTCGATCGCGGTGCCCTTCGAGAGCGCGCCGCCTGCCAGCTGCTCGCGGCTTTGCAGGTCGAACACCAGATCCTGCGCCTTGACCAGTTGCGTCGACAGCTCGGTCAGCCGCGAGAGCTCGACGTCGAGCCGCTCGTCGGTCGCGACGATGCCTTCGCGCCTTTGATAGGCATTGAGCTTCGACTGGGTCGACTCCAGGTTGGCGCGCAACGTCTTTAGCTGCTCGTCGAACCATATCGCTGCCTGCTTGGTCGGCTGGACGCGCAGCTCGAGCATCGTATCGATGTAGGCCTTGGCGAACGCATTCGCCACCTGGGCCGCGAACAGCGGATCGCCGTGAGTAAAGGTGACCTGGATGATGCTGCTCTGCGAAGTTTCGACCTTCAGCCGTTCAATCAGCGCCGCGGCCAGCCAGTCCTCGATCGAGCCCCGGCCGCCCTCCTTCTTCTCGAACAACTCGCGTGTTTTCTCGTTTTGCGCGAGTTTCAGGTCGTTCACCACCATGCGCGCGACTTTCTCGCTGGTAATGATGTCGACCTGAGTCTGGATGTACGCAAGCCGCTCGCGCTCGGGGGTGAGCAGCGCGCTGCTGAGCGACTGCTCTTCCTTCGTGTCGACCACTAGCGACGTGGTCGCCCGATAAGTCTTCGGCATCAGCAGGCTCACCAAGGTAGCAACCAGAACGGTGGCCACGAATGCGATGCCAAAGACCGAAAAACGGGCACGCAGGGCCGAGAAGAAGAGGTTGGGATTCATGGAGTTCCCGGGTTGTGTGGCGACTGGCCGGCCGGCGTTGCGCTGCAGCCTGGCGGCTAGAACAAGCTCTCACTGATATAGATCACGTCGTTGGCCTGCACCGTATCGGTCAGGTTCACGTCGAGTTTCTGAAGCGTTCCGTCCTGCGCCTTGCGATGGATCTTGATCCCGCGCGTTGTGCCGCGCGGTGTCAGACCGCCGCCGAGCGACACCGCATTCATCACCGACGTTGCAGGCTCCAGTCGATACGAGCCCGAGCGCTGCACTTCGCCGTAGATGTAGAACACCGGCGCGCGCTGGACGAACACGGTGTCGCCGTTCTGCAATTCGATGTTGCGCGACAGATTGCCGCTGCGATACATCGCCGCGACGTCGACCTCCATGCGCGTCGACTTGCCGTCGCGTGTCCCGGTGACCACGACAGTATCGTCACCGGCCGGGCCGATCCCGCCTGCTACTGCCAGGACGTCGACCAGTCTCGAACTGGTGTCGTCGAGCGCGTAGCGCCCGGGCCGAACCACCTGGCCAAGCACCGACACCTGGCGGCTGCGCACCTGAACCACCGAAACGGTGACCTGGGCATTTGTGATCAGGCGCCCCCGTTTGAGAAGCTCGGCAATCTTCGCCCCTGCGTCGACCGGCCTCTGGCCCGCAAGGGGGACCTCGCCGAGCATGGGGAATGCGATCGTTCCCTGCTCGGAAATACGCGCCTCGGTGGTGAGGTCCGGATTCTGAAAGACGGTAATGCGAATGGTGTCGCCGGGGCCAAGGACCTCGCGACTTGTGGGCGCAAGATTGTTGGCAGGACTCGAGGCCGCAACTGTCAGCAGTGCGATGCCGCACAAGAAAACAAGCCGACGCCAGCCTGCCTGCGGCAGCAGCCAGGCGCTCGCTTGCGGTTTGGTTTGCCAGCTCACGGCGTTCCCTCCTGACCTGCAACGCAAAAGCCGCAGGCGAATGAACCAACGCGACCCAGCTTAGGCAAGCGGCGTTGAAAGCGCGGCCTGCGCACCTGATCCGATCGGACTAGTAAGGGCGGCATCCCGCAATTTGCACTCGCGCAGCGCAAGCCTTCGATACGACTCGCGTCATCGGCATGCTCGGGTCGGACTACGGCGACCGCCGGCAGCGGACATGCGGCGTCGGTATTTTTGTGCCGATGAAGCTGCAGCGATCGCGGTTGAGCGAGAGGCAGACCGAGCGCTTGCTGGATAGCTTCGTAGCGGCAACTCCAGCACGGCTCGCCGCGGAACTGGCGCGCGTCAATCGCAACACGGCCCGGCTGTTTTATCACCGGTTGCGTGAAATCATCGCCCAGCATCTGGTGCGCGCCGACCCCGTCCAAAGTGAAGTCGAGCCGGACCGTATCGAGCTCGCCGACGCACCCGCTAACGAAACGAGCCGTCACACGCCAGGTGAAGTGCCGCTCTTTGCACTGCTCCGGCGTGGCGAGAAGGTGCATGTCGTGATGGTGTCGGGTGCGCAGCGCGTCTTGTCGGGCACGCGCCCCAAGGCATTGCGGCACGCGCACATCAACCACCGGCACCCGGACCATCGCCCAAATGGCCAGCGATCGAACCATCACAAGCAGCGTGTGAAGATCGATGCGCTCGTCTATACCGCCGCGCCCCGACTCGGCGCTGCACTGAACGTCTCCGATCTCCGGTGGGTGCGCGCAGCCAAGCGCGGAGATGGCGCACACGATCTGCATCACGTCGATCGGATCGACGATTTCTGGGAGCAGACGAAATGGCATTTGCGCAGATTCAATGGCGTGCCGCGACAACACTTCTATTTGTTCGTCAAGGAATGCGAATGGCGTTACAACTACGACGGCACGCTTGAACGCCTCTCGCGCACTCTGCGGCACTGGATCGAGGAGCAGGAACGCACGACCCAGGCTGTTTAGTGAACGTTATCTATGCCAGCCTGGCCCATCTGCTTCGCATGCTGGAAGAGCGGCGTGATCGCCGCGCTCGACCCATCCCACCTCGCCACGGTTTCGTGCACTCAATTGATGGGTCGGTGAAATCGCTTCGTATCGGCAATTGCGCTGTGCGCGCGCGCACTTACGCAAGATATATCGGCGCCCGACACAACGTCGCGCTGCGCGCGCGCACCTGATCGTCCGCGACCCCGCCGTACCGGACTAGCCCCCCCGGGGGAGAAACGCGCGCCGCGATCGAGCATTTCCCGCTGACAATCTCCGGGCCGGGGCGAGCCACGACATCGCAGCGCGCAAGACGCACATACCTTCCCCGGGTGAAGTTAGCAGGTCTTTTTTGACAATCCGCCTTTGAGAGGGGAGCCGATCGGACTACGCGGTGTGGACGCTTGCGTCCACGCATGGCCGCGCACGCGCCGACGACTACGAGATGAAACGCAGCACATCACCAAGCCTATTTGCACTCGCAACGGCCACCGTACTGATGGTCGCTTGCGGCGGGAGCGCCGATCCAGATCCCGGCGCGTCGCTAGCACCACCGGTTGCTCCAGCACCAGCGCCTGCTCCAACGCCGGCGCCTGGTCCAGCACCGGCGCCTGCGCCGACTCCGGCACCTCGGCCGGCTCCCGTACCTGCGCCGACTCCACCTCCTGCGCCCACACCTGCACCCCCACCAGGTCTTCCGACGATTCTTTTCAACTGCACTTTTCTGAGTGCACCGAGTGACTGCGGGTTTTTCGAGCAGGCCAGGTTCGCGGGCCGCGCAACGCTTTCGCTCATCGGTCGCGACGGGCTCACGGCCGTGCGGCTGCACACCGAACCGGGCGACAGCGACGTGAACAACAGCGGCACGGCCGAGCGCGACG
>DASQAE010000290.1:0-1513 GCA_035635915.1 Burkholderiaceae bacterium
ATGCGTGGATGGCGGCGATCACGTTTCTGTGCGTCGGCGTCGTGGCCGTCTTCACGCGTGGTTTTATCCAGCGCCTGTTGATTCTTGTCGGTCTGCTCGCGGCCTACCTGATCTATTTGATCCTCGCCAATGGCATGGGGCTGGGCAAGCCCGTGAACTTCGCGGGCGTTCTGAGCGCGCCGTGGTTCGGGTTGCCGGGACTGGCCGCGCCGCACTTCAAGGGCGAAGCGATGTTGCTCATCGCCCCGGTCGCGGTGATCCTGGTGGCAGAAAACCTGGGACACATCAAGGCGGTGGCCGCGATGACCGGGCGCAATCTCGATGGGTACATGGGGCGCGCCTTCCTCGGTGACGGCGTGGCGACCATGCTCGCGGGCGCGGTCGGCGGGACCGGCGTTACGACCTACGCCGAGAACATCGGCGTCATGGCGGTCACCAAGATCTACTCGACCATCATCTTCGTCGTCGCTGCGCTGATCGCAATCCTGCTTGGTTTTTCGCCGAAATTCGGCGCGCTCATCCAGACGATCCCGGGTCCGGTGCTTGCCGGCGTATCGATCGTCGTCTTCGGCCTGATCGCCATCGCGGGCGCACGCATCTGGGTCGAAAGCCGCGTCGACTTCAGCGACAACCACAACCTCATCGTCGCGGCAGTAACGCTGGTGCTCGGTGCCGGCGACTTCACGCTGAAATTCGGCGGCTTTGCGCTCGGCGGCATTGGCACCGCGACGTTTGGCGCGATCCTGCTCAACGCGCTTTTCGGCAGCCGCCGAGCCTAGCCACCACGGTCACGCGCGGATCACGCGCAACGCGCCCGGCAGCACGGACAGCGTTACGGGCGTATCCCCGATCAGCTCGCCATCAGCCTCGACGGCGAGCAGGTCTGGTCCGTCGATCGTGATCGATTGCGTCTGCAGTGTGCGCACCTTCGGGTGCAAGGCGATCGTGCCGTCGAACAGCCGGCGCAGACTGGCCAGAACGTCGAGACGGCCAAGGTCGCCCACCTGCACCACATCGAACGCACCATCGCGCGGATCCGCGCGTGGCGCGACATGCATGCCGCCGCCGCAGTACGCGCCCAGGCACACGAACGTGACGAACGTGCGGCCTTCATGCGACTGCCCGCCGTGCTGCAGCCGCATTGTCTGCGGCCGATAGCCTGCCAGCCCGCGCAGCACGCCTATTAGATAGGCAAACGCGCCGAAGCGCCGATCGGGCATCCGCCCGAGCACGTAGGCATCGAAGCCCGCCCCTGCCACGTTGACGAAGTATCGCGGTTGCACAGCGCTGGCGAAACGCGCTTCGCCCACATCGACCTGCTCGGTTTCGCCGCGCGCGCAGCGTGCCGCGATCACGGCGTAATCGGCCGGAACGCGCAGGCATCGGCACCAGTCGTTGCCGGTGCCAACAGGAAGTGGGGCCAGCGTCACAGATGGCGCGGCCGGGTGCTGCATGATGGCGTTGACGGCTTCATGCATCGTGCCGTCGAACAGCCGGCGCAGACTGGCCAGAA
>DASQAE010000291.1:0-2379 GCA_035635915.1 Burkholderiaceae bacterium
AGGGCGGCCTGGGCGTCTCGGTGGTGATTCGTGGGTCCGGCAATCCTGATGCCCTGATCGCCGCCGCACGCCGCGAAATCCACGCAATCGACAAAGACCTCGCCCTCACCGACGTTACCACTCTGCGCGACCTGGTCCATGAATCCGTCGGCGATCAACGTTTCCGCACGTCGCTGCTCGCCGGATTTGCCGGCTGCGCTTTGTTTCTGGCCGCGCTGGGAGTGTATGGCGTGCTGGCTTACTCGGTGGCGCAACGCACGCGCGAAATCGGCGTCCGTATGGCCCTCGGCGCCTCGGCCGCGCAGTTGTTCCGCATGGTTCTCCGCGACGGTATGCGCCCCGTGCTCGCGGGATCGATCGTGGGGCTCGCCGGAGCCTACGCGATCACAGGCTTGATCCAATCGCTGCTTTTCGGCGTGGCGCCCGTCGACCCGCCCACGTACCTGCTCACGTTCGCCATTCTCGCAGCGGTGGCACTCGCCGCGTGCGTGGTCCCGGCTGCGAAAGCGATCCGGGTCGATCCGCTCGTTTCGCTGAGAGAGCAATAGACGGAGCTTGGCCTTCCGCTTCCGCCTTATCGTCGATTCTTCCCGAACCTCTGTATGTCGATGAGAGGAACATCGGGCAGCACGCGCGCGTCCGGTACCGGCTGATCCACCTGTGTGCGGATCGGCACCACGCCGGCCCACACCGGGAACGCGTAATCCTCTTCGTCATCGATCGGCGGACCGGTGCGCACCTTGGCGGAAACTTCGTCAAGCTGCAGCACCAAGACGCTCGTAGCCTTCAGCTCCTGCTCGGTGGGTTGACGCACTTCTTCCCAGCGTCCCGGCACGATGTGATTGGTGAACGAACGCAGCGCGTTCCGCTTCTCATCGGGATCGGTCACCGGCCGCGCTTTGCCCAGCACCACGACCGAACGGTAATTCATCGAATGATGAAACGCCGAGCGCGCGAGCACGAAGCCATCGACTAGCGTCACCGTCACGCATACGTCGACGCCCTGGTCGAGCGTGCGCAGCATGCGGCTCGCGGCGGACCCGTGAATGTAGATCCGGTCGCTGGAACGCGCGTAGCCGGTGGGGATGACGTAGGGCTGCCCGTCAACCACGAACCCGACATGGCAGAGATAGCCTTCGTCCAGGATCGCGTGGATTTGCGCTTTGTCGTAGACGCCGCGCTTGGCGAGGCGCCTTACCTCGGTTCGGCCGGTGGGTGTGTAGCTGTCCATGCTTTCTCCAGTGTGCGGTAATTGACCAGATCAACGCCCGACTCCGCGAGCGCGCGGCGCGTTTCGGGTGCGATCAGCGCGGCCAGTTCCTGTTCACGGCTTTCTTTCAGGCGTGTGCGCGCTCGCTGCAGCTCGCCTGTTGCGCGGCCCGGATGGCACATCAGCTCCGTCGATCCGTCAGGCAGCGCGCCGATCAGCGCCACCAGTTCACCGGTGCGAAACCGGCCGGTGATCTGGAATCCGGCGAAATGGTCGGTGGTGCGGCAGTGGTGCCCGGCCAGCACGCGGTGAAAGCGGGCGCGCTGGAGCCCGAGCGAGCCGCTGATCGCGCGCTTCAACCACGGGGCTCCGCCGCGCGCCGCCGTGAGCGGCAAATCAAAGGGCCGGCGCACCCAGGGGATGGCGAACTCTTCCGCCAAGCGCGCCACGGCATCGAGCACGGCAGGCGCCAGGTGCGTGTGCTTGTGAGTATCCAGGTGGGTCAGTGCCAGTCCCGCATCTAGAATGCGCCGGACCTGGGCCGCCAGCTCGTCATATATATGAATGCGGCGCGACGCGATTGCCGCCAGAAGGCGCGGGACCGTTCGCGGCAGTTCACTCCCCGGCGCCGCCAGTGCGCCGGCGCCAATTAGTACCAGGTGAGCGCCTACGTCGAGATTTGGATTTTCACGCGCCAGCCGCACGGCGTCGTCGAACGCATCGCCATTGGCCATCAGCGTTGTCGCCGTCAGGATACCCTGCTGATGTGCTTCGATAATTCCCTGGTTTACGTCGCGGGTGAAGCCGAAATCGTCGGCGTTCACCACCAGTTGTTTGTTGACGCTCAAAAGATTGCAAGTTTGATGCGCAGGAATTTCTTCGGGTTCGCGCGGAGGTCCTTCACGAACTGGTGCAGCTCGCCGGTTGCGCCATTCAAGCTGTCATACAACTGCGGGTTCACCATGAGCTGCCCGAGCGTGCCCTGGCCGGCATTCAACTTGTCGATCGTTGAATCCACCTTGCCCAGAAGCTGGTTAATGTTGCGGTACATGGCGTCGTCTTTGAGGAGCTTGCCGGCGGTGCCGCGGCCCGCCTGCAGATCGCTCAGCAATTCGTTGAATTGCGTAGTGGTCTTGCGCAGATCGTTGTACAGCGCATCATCCTTGAGT
>DASQAE010000292.1:0-4344 GCA_035635915.1 Burkholderiaceae bacterium
CGCGAGGAACTCACCGCGGATTCGCAGGGGCGCGAATACTGGGTTTTGACGACCAAGGTGCCACTGCGCAACCGGGAGCGCCAGATCATCGGGCTGGTCGGTATCAGCCGCGATATCTCGACCATCAGGGCGGCGCAGGAGAGCCTGCGCGAAAGCCACGCCCGCTACCAGACGCTCGCCGAGTCGCTGCCGCAGTTGGTGTGGACCTGCAGGCCGGACGGCTGGTGCGACTACCTCAGCCGCCAATGGGTCGAATACACCGGGCGTCCGGCGCAGGAACAACTCGGCTACGGCTGGGCGGAGCACCTGCACCCGGACGATCGCGCGCCAACGCAAGCGGCCTGGGCCGCGGCGACCGAGCGCGGCGATCAGTTCGACACGGAGTTTCGGATCCGGCGCTCAGACGGCGTGTATCGATGGTTCAAGACTCGCGCGGTTCCGCGGCGGAACACTTCGGGGTCGATCGTGCAGTGGTTCGGCTCGAATACCGATATCGAGGAGTACAAACAGGCCGACCGCCGGCTCCAGACCCAACTGGAGCGGCTGAACCTGCTGGACCGGATCACGCGCGCCATCGGCGAGCGCCAGGATCTGCACAGCATCTTTCAGGCTGCCATCCGCAGCCTCGAGCAGGAATTGCCGGCTGACTTCTGCTGCGTCTGCCTTTACGAACCGGCGGACCATGCGCTCGTCGTCGCCAGCGTCGGCGTGCGCAGCAGCGCGCTGGCGATGGATCTGGCCATGGCCGAGCAGGCTCGCATCGACATCGACGAAAATGGCCTGTCGCGGTGCGTGCGCGGCGAGCTCGTCCACGAGCCCGACATCAAATCCATCGGCTTCCCGTTCCCGCAACGTCTCGCACGCGGCGGCCTCGGAGCGCTGGTCGCCGCGCCGCTGCAGTCGGAGAGTCGGGTAGTGGGAGTGCTGGTCGTTGCCCGGCGCGAACCCCACTCGTTCAGCAGCGGCGATTGCGAATTCATCGGTCAGTTGACGGCGCATGTTGGCCTGGCAGCGCGGCATGTGCAGCTGCATCTGGCCCTGCAGCAGGCCTACGACGACCTGCGCCAGAGCCAGCAAACGGTGCTGCAACAGGAACGGCTGCGCGCGCTCGGCCAGATGGCAAGCGGCATCGCGCACGACATCAACAACGCGATTTCTCCCGTGGCGATCTACACGGAGAACCTGCTCGAGCACGAACGCAACCTGAGCGAACGCGGGCGCGAGCACCTTGCCACGATCGCGCGCGCGATCGACGACGTCGCCTCAACCGTGGCCCACATGCGCGAGTTCTATCGCCAGCGTGAGCCGCAACTTGCGTTGCTGCCGGTACAACTGAACGCGTTGATACTGCAGGTGATCGAACTCACGCGCGCGCGCTGGAGCGATATGCCGTTGCAGCGTGGTGTCGTGATCAAGGTCGAGACCGAACTTGCGCCCGATCTGCCCAACGTGATGGGCGTCGAAAGCGAAGTGCGTGAGGCGCTGACGAATCTCATCTTCAACGCGGTCGATGCCATGCCGGATGGCGGCGCGCTCGTGATCCGCACGCGCGCCACCGCAGCAGGCGACCGCGGTCCGCGTTACGTGAGTGTCGAAGTGATCGACAGTGGTGTTGGCATGGATGACGAGACGCGCCGGCGCTGCCTGGAGCCGTTCTACACCACCAAGGGAGAGCGCGGCACCGGCCTTGGTTTGGCCATGGTGTACGGAATGACGCAGCGGCACGGCGCCGACATCGAGATCGAAAGCGCCGCCGGACGCGGAACGACGGTGCGCTTGCGCTTTCCGGTTCCCGCGGCCAAAGCGGAAACAAGCGTCGCCCCGACATCGCTGGAGGTGCCGACCTCGCGGCTGCGCATCCTGCTCGTCGACGACGATCCGTTGATGCTGAAGTCCTTGCGCGAGGCGCTCGAGCTCGACGGACATGCCGTTGTGGCCGCCAGCGGTGGCCAGGCAGGTATCGATGCATTTGTGAGCCCCGACGGTAACGTCGCGGTGTTCGATGCCGTCATCACCGATCTGGGCATGCCCTACGTCGATGGACGCAAGGTCGCAAGCACGATCAAGAGCGTAGCCAGCAGCACGCCTGTAATCCTGCTCACCGGCTGGGGACAGCGCCTGACTGCTGAAGGCGAAGTGCCGCCGCACGTAGACCTTGTGCTGAACAAGCCGCCCAAGATGCGTGAGGTACGCGCGGCGCTGGCGCAATTCGAGTTTCGTGCTGGCCGCACCAGATTCCCAAGCGCGCCGACCACCTGACGCGATGCCGCTGCGCTTCTCGGGCATTCTGATGACGGCAGGTGCTGTGCTGCTTGTGGCGTCGTTGTTTCTTCGGCACGCACTTCCAAGCCCCGCTGAGCTGCGCGCGGAACTGCGCAACGAGCCGCTGCAGGAACCGACACAAGCCGCACCGTTCGAGACCACCGTCGCAGGCATCACCTATACGGTCAAGCCGATGGCCGATTACGAGATCTGGGGCTTGGTGGTCAGCGCCCACGACTCTGACACCTGGTGGGATTACATCCACAAGGCATGGAACGACCAACTGAACGTGGTTGATCTGTGCGTCGTGTTCGCCGAGAACGTCGCGAGCGGCGGTTACGTCGGGCTCGACTATTCCAGCGGCCAGTTCGTGTGCTACGTGCAGACGGGCTCGAGTGAAAAGTGGCAACGCTTCTCGATGCGCGCCTTATCGAACAATCACCTGCTTGCCGATCGTCCGTCGATCGTCTCCAAGCTGCGCGCGGTGCAGATTGGCGACCAGGTGCGCATCCGCGGCGCACTAGCCGAATACGGGCACAACCACGGCGTCGCGTTCAAGCGCGGCACAAGCCTTACGCGCGACGATACCGGCAATGGCGCGTGCGAAACGATCTTCGTGCGGGAGGTGGAAGTGCTGCGTGCCGGCGGCGGTCCGTGGCGGTGGCTGCGGTGGGCGGCGATCGGTTTGATCGGGGCAGGCCTGATCGTCTGGCTACGAACGCCGTTCAGGGCAGGGTGACAAGTTCCGCAGCGCGTGGGGTCAGTGGGGCGGGATGCCGTTCAATTCCGCCCAACCGGTCCAGGTGATTTCGATGCCGATGCACAGGAGTACGAACGCCATCAGGCGGGTCATCACCAGCGCGCCGACTTCACCCAGCCGTGCCATCAGACGCGCGGCGTTGCGATAGACGAGATAGATCACGGCAACGGTGAGCGTTGCGCCGAGCAACGCGATGAACGCGCCGACCACGTACAGCGCCGGTTGGCGCGGCAGCCCTGCGCCGATTGCGATCGACGCGGCGATCGTTCCAGGTCCGGTCGTGAGCGGGAACGTGATCGGGAAAAAACTGCGCTTGACGATCTCGGCGTGCGTGAGGTTGGTGCGCTGAGTGCGCTGCACGGCGCTCGTGACCTCGTCGTCATCGGTTCGATTGAGCATGCGCCAGGCGGACGCAGCGACAAGCAAGCCGCCGCCGAGGCGCACGATCGGAATCGAGATGCCGAACAGGTCCAGCACGTACGTGCCGACCAGCATCGATGCGACCAGGATGACCCAGCAGTTGATCGCAACCTGGCGCGCGAACTGGCGCGACGTCACCGGATCGTTGCCCGCCGTCGCGGTGAATACCGGCGCGGTGCTGAGCGGGTTGATGATCGGCAGCAGAGTGACCGGCACCAACAACAGCGCGTGCAGGAATTCGATCGGCGTGGGCATGTGTGGGTCACGCGGTTCGGCTCTCACGCTGCAGCGTGCGCCTGAATAATGCGAACAACCGCTCCCAGTGCCGCTCCGCCGCGGCCTGGTTGTGGATGCCGGCGCGCAACGGAAACGCGAATCCGTGCTCGACACCCGGATACCACTCGATGCGATGTGGCGTACCGGCCTCCTGCAATGCGCGCTGCAGCTTTTCGATATCGGCCGGCGGTGCCCACTTGTCGATCTCGGCGCAGGCGAAATAGCTCTCGCACTTGATCCTGGGCGCCATCCGATGCGGCGAGTCCGCCGCATCGGTGACCATGTTTGCGCCGTAGATGGATGCGATACAGCGAAAGCGCCTGGGGAACTCAGCAGCCGCCCACATCACGAACGGCCCGCTCATGCAGTAGCCGAGCGCGCCGATACGGCTGCCGTCGGCCTGACTCTGCGTCTCCACGAAGCGCAACAGCGCATCCGTGTCGCAGCGAGTGGTGGCGGCGCCGAGCGTGCGCATGTGCGCGAACATCTCCGCCATCGCCGCCTCCGTGCGTTCTTTCAGTCTGAAATCTCTCGAGCGCCGGTAATAGAGATTGGGCAGCACCACGAAGTAACCCACTGCCGCAAGCCGGCGCGCCATGTCGTGCAGCTCGTCGCGTTTGCCGGGC
>DASQAE010000293.1:0-4390 GCA_035635915.1 Burkholderiaceae bacterium
TCCCGGCAAACCGAAGCGCGGCTTCGGGTGACGAGACGCACAGGTAAGCGAGCCGCGCTTGACGTGCGTTGCCATATAATGCGCGGTTGCCGAGGTTAGGCGCGCAAGTTGGATGGAACGCCGGGAAACCGCGCGGGCCGCGCGCAGCGAGGCGGCTTGAAGGCGGCGGGCTAATGCGGCAGCGCTGTCCGTGAGCTCCTTGGCACTGCACGCGCCACGACTTGGCGTGTGCAAGCCTGTTTGAACGCAATGGGCTTCACGGCCCATTTTTTTTTGCTGTGCCGGTCGCGTGCCGGGTGCATGGCGATCGGGAGTTGGTTGTCGTGGTTGGGGTTGGGGCGCAATTGGTGCAATTGATCGAGCGGACCGTCGAGGGACTGGGATATGAGTTCGTCGACTTTGAGCGTGCAGGCGCGGGCCTGCTGCGCGTGACGCTCGATGCCCCACAAACTCCCGGCGGGGTGGGGCTGGACGACTGTGAACGAGTCAGCCGCCAGCTAACGCGCGTGTTCGAGGTTGAAGGGGTGGATTACGACCGGCTGGAGGTTTCGTCGCCTGGGCTTGACCGGCGTCTTTCCAAGCCGCGCGACTTTGTCCGCTTCGCGGGCCAGCAGGTTTTGGTGCAGCTGGTCGAGCCGGTTGACGGCAGGCGCCGGCTGCGGGGACGACTGGTCGGCGTAAGCGGCGCCGCAGGCGCGGAGCAGATCAAGCTCGAAGTGGAAGACGCCGCACCGGCCGCTGGCACAAAGCCGCGGCGCCAGCGGCCAGTCACAGCGCCGGCCACCCCGGCGCGGGTAGTTGAAGTGGCATTGGCCGCGATAGACAAGGCGCGACTGGTGCCGGAACTGCAATTCGGGAGCAAGCGATGAACGGGCGGGAAATCCTCATGACGGTCGACGTGCTGGCGCGCGAAAAGAACGTGCCGCGTGAGATCGTGTTCGGCGCGCTCGAGTCCGCGCTCGCGGCGGCCACGAAGAAGCTCTTTAACGAAGAGGACGTCGAAGTCCGGGTCGCCCTCGATCGCGAAAGCGGCGAATACGATGCGTTCCGGCGTTGGCTGGTCGTGCCGGACGAGGCCGGGCTGCAGGAGCCGGGGCACCAGATCATCCTGTCCGACGCACGCGAGCTCGATCCAGACGTCGAGGTGGATGACTACATCGAGGAGCAGCTGCCGAAACAAAGCGAGGCACTCGGCCGGCGTTTCGCCCAGGACACCAAGCAGGTGATCCTGCAGAAGATCCGCGATGCCGAGCGGGAACAGGTGCTGAACGAGTTCCTAGCGCGTGGCGACCAGATCGTCAATGGCACCGTCAAGCGGATGGACAAAGGCGATTCCATCATCGAGATCGGCAAGGTCGAAGCGCGCCTGCCGCGCAGCGAGATGATCCCGAAGGAGAACCTGCGCATCGGCGATCGCGCGCGCGCGTTTGTCGCGAAAATCGACCGTCAGGCGCGCGGACCGCAGGTGATCCTGTCGCGCACGTCGCCGGAATTCCTGAAAAAGCTGTTCGAACTCGAAGTGCCGGAGATCGAACAGGGCCTGCTGCAGATCAAGTCGGCGGCGCGTGATCCCGGCGTACGCGCCAAGATCGCCGTGTGGACGAACGATCGGCGCATCGACCCGATCGGGACCTGCGTCGGCATGCGCGGTTCGCGCGTGCAGGCTGTGACCAACGAGCTTGCCGGCGAGCGGGTCGACATCGTGCTCTGGTCGGACGATCCGGCGCAGTTCGTGATCGGCGCCCTTGCGCCTGCAAATGTCAGTTCAATCGTCGTCGACGAGGACAAGCATGCGATGGACGTCGTCGTCGACGAGGACAACCTCGCGATCGCGATCGGGCGCAGCGGCCAGAACGTGCGCCTGGCTTCGGAGCTGACCGGCTGGCAGATCAACATCATGACGGCCGAGGAATCACAACAGAAGCAGGAAGGCGAACAGTCCTCTATCCGCGAGAAGTTCATGGAAAAACTCGACGTCGACGAGGAGGTCGCCAATATCCTCATCAGCGAAGGGTTTGCTTCGCTCGACGAGATTGCCTACGTGCCGATGAACGAACTGCTGGAGATCGAGGCGTTCGACGAACAGACGGTCGAGGAACTGCGCAACCGGGCCCGTAACGCCCTGCTGACCGAAGCCATCGCGCGCGAGGAAAGTCTGGAGAAGGTTGAAAAGGAACTGCTAGAACTCGACAGTATGGATGTCGAGTTGGCGACGCGGCTTGCGGGCAATGGGATCCGCACCCGTGACGACCTCGGCGAACTCGCCGTGGACGAACTGGTCGAGCTGACCGGAGTCAGCGAAGACCGCGCCAAAACGTTGATCATGGGCGCGCGAGCGCACTGGTTCCAGTAGAGCGTACCAAGGTCGAAGGATCTGGATCGATCTAACGCCGCGGAACATTACGAAGGCCGGGGAAGTTATGCCAAGCACTGTCGATCAATTTGCGACCGAACTGAAGGTCGAGCCGCAGCTGCTGCTAGAGCAGCTGCGCGCCGCGGGCGTGGTCAAGAAAGAGAATTCCGACACGCTCAGCGAAGAGGACAAAGCACGCCTGCTGGACTCACTACGCAAGGCGCACGGCGGACAGGAGATCGAGAAGAAGAAGATCACCCTGACGCGCAAACAGACCACGGCGATCAAGCAGGCCGACGCCACGGGCAAGGCGCGCACGATCCAGGTCGAGGTGCGCAAGAAGCGTGTCTTCGTCAAGCGCGATGAAACCGGCGCGCCCACGGAAGCTGCGGCGGCAGCCGCACCAACGGCAACGGCGCCGGTTATCGACGAAGCGGAACTGGCGAAGCGCGAGGAAGAGGAACGGCGTTCCGCAGAACTTGCTGGGCGCCAGATGGCGGAGGCCAAGGAGCGCGCCGAACGTGCTCAGCGCGAGATCCAGCAGGCGCAGGAAAAGGAGCAACAGCAGGTTACGGCGGCGAAGGAGCGTGAGGCGCAAGCGCACGCCGTGGTCGCTCGCGAGCAGGCGCAGCGGGTAGCAGCTCAGCAAGTGGCCAGCGACACGCGTGCGGCGCAGGATCGCGCGCGGCGGGTGGTCGAGGACGAGGTCGCTGCAATCAAGAACATGATGTCGGCACCCAAGGGGGTGCTGAAGGCGCCGGGAACCGAGGGCACGCTGCACAAGCCGGCCGCCAAGACCGAAGTCAAACAGATCGAGGTCAAGAAGGACGAGAAGAAGCCGGGCGTCAAGGAAGTCAAGTCTGGCAAGCTCGCCTCGAGCTGGTCTGAAGACGCGGCGAAAAAACGCGCCATCAAAACGCGCGGCGACGCCATGGGGGGCGCCGGCCAGTGGCGTGGCCCGAAGGGTGGCCGCAAGCAGGGCAAATCGGACTCTGAAGAGCGCAGCGCGATTGCGTTGCCGAGCGAACCGATCACACGCGAAATCTCGGTGCCGGAAACGATCACGGTCGCCGACCTGGCGCACAAGATGGCGGTGAAGGCTTCTGAGGTCATCAAGGTCCTGATGAAGATGGGTCAGATGGTCACCATCAACCAAGTGCTCGATCAGGACACCGCGATGATCGTCGTCAGCGAGATGGGCCACACGGCGCTGGCAGCCAAGCTCGACGATCCGGAAGCGCTGCTCGTCGAGGCAGCAGCGGCGCCGGCCGATGCAAACGCGGAGCAGCGCCCACCGGTGGTCACCATCATGGGCCACGTCGATCATGGCAAGACGTCGCTGCTCGACTACATCCGCCGCACCAAGGTTGCCGCCGGCGAGGCAGGCGGCATCACGCAGCACATCGGTGCCTATCACGTCGAAACGCCGCGCGGAATCATCACGTTCCTCGACACGCCGGGCCATGAAGCGTTCACGGCCATGCGCGCGCGTGGCGCCAAGGCCACCGACATCGTGATTCTCGTGGTCGCAGCAGACGATGGCGTGATGCCCCAGACGAAGGAGGCCATCGCGCACGCCAAGGCGGCCCGGGTTCCGATCGTCGTGGCGTTGAACAAGATCGACAAACCCGAGGCGAACCCGGACCGCGTCAAGCAGGAATTGGTCGCGAACGAAGTCGTGCCGGAGGAATACGGCGGCGATTCGCCGTTCGTGGCGGTGTCCGCTAAAACCGGTCAAGGCGTCGACTCGCTGCTCGAAAACGTACTGCTGCAGGCGGAGGTGCTGGAGCTCAAGGCAGTTGCGGACGCACCCGCAAAGGGCCTCATCATCGAGTCGCGGCTCGACAAGGGACGCGGCCCGGTGGCGACCGTGCTGGTGCAATCGGGCACTCTCAAACGCGGCGACGTCGTGCTGGCCGGCTCAAGCTTCGGTCGCGTGCGCGCCATGCTCGACGAGGCCGGCAAAAGCATTCCAGAGGCAGGCCCGTCGATTCCAGTCGAGATCCAGGGCCTCTCGGAAGTGCCCAACGCGGGCGA
>DASQAE010000294.1:0-2620 GCA_035635915.1 Burkholderiaceae bacterium
ACCAGCTTGATACCGGCATCGAGCGCCGCCGTAATCGCAACCGGGTCATCGGCTGCGCTGCTGTCGAGGATCGCAACGTCGATCTGAAGCGCGGGTTGCCGGACCAGCGAAACACGCAGCGCGTGTATCGATACGGCAACCGCCGCGAGTTCGAAGCGCTCGGACGCGTCGACGATGCGGCTCAGGCCGGCCTGCACCAGCGGCGCGCTGGCGATGATGGCGATACGCAGCGGCCGCATATCAGCAGTGGCGGCGCGGCCGTTCACCGACCGTGACCGCGCTTTCGACCAGAACGCCGCCGCGCGCTACCGAAGCGCGCAGTTCCTTGCCGACACGATCGCTACCAAGCACGGTCTGCAGGCTGTCGAGATCGCTCACCTTTTGCTCGTCGAGTTGGAGCAGGATGTCGCCGATAAGCCAGCCGGCCTTTTCCGCCGGACCTCCTTCGGCGATCGAGCTGATGAGCAGTCCCTGCGCCGGGTCCAGCTGCAGCTTCTGCGCCAGCGCGGCGAGCGGCGGTGACGCCAGCGCCACGGGCTGGGTTCCGATACCGAGATAACCACGCGGGACTCGCCCCTTTGCGAGCAGCACGTCGCTCACCCGGTTGATGGTGGCCGTCGGGATCACGACACCATAACCGCGCGCAAGCGCCGATGTGCCGATGCCAATCACGCGGCCGCGTGCGTCGGCGATGGGTGCACCTGAAAAGCCCGCGCCGAGACCACCATCGAGGCGGATCAGGCGATCGATGCGTCCACCGCGCCAGGTCTGCCAGGCCGGACCGGCTCGTCCGATCAGGCCGTGATCGACGGCAACATCGCCATGGCCGCCGCGCGCCACCGCCAACACCCAGTTGCCGGTGCGCACACCCGCCTCGTCGCCGAGACTGATCGGTTCGAATTTGCCGTCGTCAATGCGCAATACCGCAAGATCGGTGCTGCCGTCGGCGCCGGCGAGCTGCGCCTTGGCAGTCGTACCGTCGGGCAACGTCAGCGAGATGTCACTTGCGCGAGGAAGCGCGTGCGCCACGGTCACGACGATGCCTGGACGCCACAACACGCCGCTGACCGTCTCATGTCGTCCGACGTGTACGGCGACCACGTGGCGGCCGAGGATTTCGACCAGGCTCGCAATCTGCTCCGACCAGGCCTGCAGCGGATTGCCGCTGTCTTGTGCTGCTTCCATGCTCAACTCCAGGGATACGTTTGCCGACAGCGTGCCGCGCGGTGCGGCTGCGCGCATCACCCGATCGGGCAGCGGGATGCCAGCAGATGGAGACGGTTCTTCCGTTCTCCAGGCAAGCCTTCTACCGTCGACCCGGAGAGGACGAGGGCTTGCCCGGCGCGCCCAGCGGTGCCGCGAAGACCTGGGCCCAGTAGATGCCCGCCTGGCTTGCCGCATTGGTGGCGAACGCGACGCCGACCTCCGTGTAATCCGGACTCATCAGGTTGGCGCAATGCCCCGGACTGGAGAGCCAGCTCTTGACCGCACTGTCGGCGTCGCGCTGCCCGGCGGCGATGTTTTCACCGACTGCCGACCATTGGTACCCGGTGCGTGTGACCCGTTGCGACGGTGTGCTGCCGTCGCGTCCCGCATGGCTCATGCTGCCGCGATCGGCCATGTCGCGCGCGTGGATGCCCGCCGCACGTTCGAGCACGGATGAGAGGCGCAAGGCCGCCGCAGGGCTGAAGTCCTCGCCACCACAACGGCGAGGCTGCGCGCGCGCCCGGTTGACAAGTTCGAGCACGCGCGCCGACACCACGGCCTTGTCGAGTGCAGGCACGGTGAAGGGCTCTGCAAGCACGACCCAGACCGATTGGCCGCGCTTGAAGCTGCCTGCGTGACGCAATCCGGCCTGGCCGATCTGCGCACAGGATTGCGCGACCAGGCGCGCGAGTTCGTTGTCGTCGCGCGCGCCGTCTAGATAGATCACGGTTGCATGGACGGCGCGATAGCCACTGGCGTCAACCGCTGCGCGCAAGGGCTTGCCGTCGGCGACGGCCTGGGCCGCGGTGTCGAGCGCCGGTGTGTGCACCAGCGCGGCCGCGTTGTTGCTGCCGCAGCCCTGGCGGCGCACCGTGTTGACGACACCGAGCGGATCGGCATGTGCCTGGTGCGCGGCAGTCAATGCGATCAAACCGCAAGTGAGCAACAGGCTGCGCAAGGCGAACGGTTCCATTGCACGCGAAACGAAGTGCGTCGACGTTCGCTCTAAACGGGGCGTACCCTGGGAACGATGACGATGAACCGCCTTGGCCAGGAAACCAGCCCGTATCTGCGCCAGCACGCCGAGAATCCGGTCGACTGGTTTCCATGGGGCCCGGAAGCGCTCGAGCGCGCGCGCAAGGAAGGCAAACCGATCCTGCTTTCGATCGGCTATTCGGCGTGTCACTGGTGCCACGTGATGGCGCACGAGTCGTTCGAGGACGCAGCCACCGCGGCGGTGATGAACCGGCTGTACGTCAACATCAAGGTCGACCGCGAGGAACGACCAGATCTCGATCACCTGTACCAGTCCACGCATCGCCTGCTCAGCGAACGCGGCGGGGGCGGCTGGCCGCTTACGGTGCTGCTGACGCCCGACCGCGTGCCCTTTTTTTCCGGCACCTACTTTCCGTCC
>DASQAE010000295.1:0-1615 GCA_035635915.1 Burkholderiaceae bacterium
GGACGATTCGCGTGGCCGCCATACGACGACAACCCGCACGCTGCGCGTTCTGAACCGCAAAGCCTGTGTCATCGACACGCTGGGCCTGCGCGGCCTGCGGCCGGACATCGACGCAGATGAACTCGCTGCAGGTTTCAGCGACATCGACGCGCTCGGACAACGCTGTCGTTTCCGCGATTGCACGCATCGCGCCGAGCCCGGCTGCGCCGTGCGCGCGGGTGTCGATGCGGATCGACTTGCCAATTTTCACAAGCTGCAGCGCGAAATCCGGCGCGATCACATGGACCCGCTGGCGCGCCAGCAATGGCAGCAGCAGATGAAGGTGCGGGCGCGCGCGCTGCGCGCCCGCTTGCGCGAGAAACGCTAGCGCTTATCAGGTCCGCGCACGGCGTCGCGCGCCCTTGCGCGGCGGCGTGTGCGCCCGTGCGCGGGCGGGCTTGCGCCCGTAGAACTGCTCGACCCCCGCGCGTGTTTCTTCCAGCGCCTGTTTGAGCATCCATTCGACGAACTGTCGAACAGAAGGACGCGCGGCCGCACCCGGCTCTACAAGCAGGTAGTACGCCCGCGCCGAGCCGGTCACCGCCTTCAGCGGCGCAACCAGCTTGCTGTCGGCAAGCAATCTGCGCACGAGCGGCGTCGGTGCGAGCGCAACGCCCTGCCCATCGATCGCCGCTTGCATCAGGTGATCGAAGGCCGTGAAGCTGACCGAGCCGGCCGGCTTCAGACCGGGCGCGCCCTGCACCTCGAGCCAGACTTCCCACGTAGACCACGGGGCAACGCCATCCGGGCGGTCGTAGTGCAGCAGCACGTGGCGCGCAAGATCGGCCGGCACGGCAAGTCCGGGCGTCTCGGCGAGGCGCGGATTGCAAACGACGATCACTTGTTCGCCGAACAACCGCCGCGCGCCGGACGGTGCAAGTTCCGGCGGGCAGTAGCGGATCGCGACGTCGACTTCCTCGCGCGCCAGGTCGATCAGTCGGTTGTTGGCATCGATGCGGATGTCGATGTCCGGGTGGTGCGCACGGAAGTCGTTCAGGCGTGGAATCAGCCACAACGAAGAGAACCCGATCGTGCTCGACAGCGTGAGCCTGCGCGCGCCGCCGCCGCGAACCCGCACCGCTGCCTCCTGGAGCAGTCGCAACGCATCGGTTGCGGCCTGGTGAAAGTGCCGGCCGGCTTGCGTCAACACGAGCGCGCGATGGCGGCGCTGGAACAAGGCGACGCCAAGTTGCTCCTCCAGCGCTTTGATTTGCCGGCTGACAGCCGACTGGGTGAGAAACAGTTCGGCGGCGGCCTTGGTGAAACTCAGATGCCGGGCGGCGGCGTCGAAGCCGCGCACGAAATCGAGGGTTGGAAGCTGGCGCTGCATTGACATTCCTTCAACGCATGCACGCGATGCAAATTCATCGCTTGAGCACGAGGGGCCAAGCCGGAATCATGCTCGCACTCCGGTCGCGTTGCATGCGTCTGGAGCATCCCGGCCGGAGCCGTCGATGACCACCACCACCTCCAGCTCGACCCTTCATCGCGCCCCGCTTGCCGCGCCTACGGCACCGCCGCGGGCGCTGGCAATCGGCCTGGTCGCGCGCTGGTGTGCGGCGCAATTCACGCGCCC
>DASQAE010000296.1:0-3032 GCA_035635915.1 Burkholderiaceae bacterium
GCCCTCCAGGCCGACGGCGAAGCGCGCTGCGTTCATCATGATGAACATGTATTCGAGGCCGCGGTTCTCCTCGCCGATCAGGTAGCCGATGGCACCAGGTTGGGCACCGACCGGGAACTTGCCGTCGCCGTAGATGAGCACCGCCGTCGGGCTCGCCTTGATGCCGAGTTTGTGCTCGATCGACGCGCAGTAGACGTCGTTACGTGCGCCGCGCGACCCATCGGCGACCAGGTACTTCGGCACCAGGAAGAGCGAGATGCCCTTTACACCCGCGGGCGCATCGGGCGTGCGCGCAAGTACCAGGTGAACGATGTTTTCAGCGAGATCGTGCTCGCCGAACGTGATGAAGATCTTCTGCCCGCTGATGCGGTAGGTTCCGTCACCTTGCGCAACCGCGCGCGCTTTGACCTGGGCCAGGTCGGACCCAGCCTGCGGCTCGGTCAGATTCATCGTCCCGGTCCAGGTGCCGTCGATGAGCTTGGGCAGGTATTGCGATTTCTGCTGTTCGGTGCCAGCGGTGAGCAGCGCTTCGATCGCGCCGTCGGTGAGCAGCGGGCACAAAGCGAACGAAAGGTTGGCCGAGTGCAGCATCTCTATGCACGGCGCCGCGACCACCTTCGGCAGGCCCTGTCCGCCGTATTGCGTCGGGTGCTGCACACCTTGCCAGCCGCCGGACACGAACGCCCTGAACGCTTCCTTGAACCCCGGCGGCATTTTTACCTCGCCGTCGCGCCAGGTCGAAGGCTCGACGTCTCCCGCGCGATTCAGCGGCGCAACCACCTCCGCCATCAGCTTGGCGTTCTCCTCGAGCACCGCGGCAACCGTTTCTTCGGTCGCATCTTCATTGCCGGCGAGCTTGCGGATCTCGCGCATTCCGGCCAGCTCGTCGAGCACGAACTGCATTTCCTTGATCGGCGCAACGTAGCTCATCGTCCACCTCGATCGCTTCGCCTGCGCTTCAGCCCAATTCCTTGACGAGCTGCGGCACAAGTTCGAACAGATCGCCGACAAGTCCATAGTCGGCGACCGAAAAGATCGGCGCCTCGGGATCCTTGTTGATCGCGACGATCACCTTTGAATCCTTCATGCCGGCCAGGTGCTGGATCGCGCCCGAAATGCCGATCGCGATGTACAGCTGCGGTGCCACCACTTTTCCGGTCTGGCCCACCTGCCAGTCGTTCGGCGCGTAACCGGCGTCGACGGCGGCACGCGACGCACCCATCGCTGCATTGAGCTTGTCCGCGAGCGGCTCGAGCAGTTTGAAGTTTTCCGCCGAGCCCATGCCACGACCACCGGAAATTACGACCTTCGCGCCCTGCAACTCCGGCCGGTCCGACTTGGCGATGTCGCGCGAAACGAACTTCGACATGCCTTGATCCGGCACCGGCGTGACGTTTTCGACGCTCGCGCTGCCGCCTTGCGCAGGAGCCGCGTCGAAGTTCGTGGGCCGCACGGTGATCACCTTGATCGGATCGGTGGCCTGCACCCTCGCAATCGCATTGCCGGCGTAAATCGGTCGCGTGAACGTATCGGCCGATTCGACGCTGATGATTTCGGAGACTTGCGCGCAGTCGAGCTTGGCAGCCACGCGCGGCAGGATGTTCTTGCCATAGGCACTCGCCGGCGCGAGCACGTGCGAGTAGTTGCGCGCCAACGCAAGCACCTGCGCCGCGACGTTTTCCGCCAGGCCATCGGCAAAATGCGCGGCGTCCGCAACGAGCACCTTTGTGACGCCGCTCACCTGTGCTGCCTGCTGCGCCGCTCCCGCACAGCCGGAGCCGGCAACCAGGACGTGCACATCGCCGCCCGCCTTCGCGGCCGCGGTGATGGTGTTAAGTGTCGCCGCGCGCAAATGCTGGTTGTCGTGTTCGGCAAGAACCAATGCAGTCATGAATCTCTCCCGTATGCGTACGCGGCACTCAGATGCATTTGGCCTCGGTGCGCAGCTTGGCGACCAGCGCCGCCACGTCCGCCACCTTGATGCCGGCCTTGCGCGCCGGGGGATCGTTCACCTTCAAGGTTTTTACGCGCGGCGTAACGTCGACGCCGAGGTCGGCGGGCTTGAAGATCTGCAGCGGCTTTTTCTTGGCCTTCATGATGTTCGGCAGCGTGACGTAACGCGGCTCGTTCAGACGCAGGTCGGTCGTCACGACCGCGGGTAGCTTGATCGAGACCGTCTCCAGACCGCCATCGACCTCGCGCGTGACTTCGGCGCGCCCGTCCGCGATCTTGAGCTTGGAGGCAAAAGTCGCCTGCGGCATGTCGGCCAGCGCAGCCAGCATCTGGCCGGTCTGATTCGAGTCATCGTCGATCGCCTGCTTGCCCGCGATCACGAGGCCCGGCTGTTCCTTGTCGATGATCGCCTTGAGCAGCTTCGCGACTGCGAGTGGCTGCAGCTCCACATCCGTCTCGACCAGGATGGCACGATCGGCACCGATTGCCATCGCAGTACGCAAGGTTTCCTGGCATTGCGCGACACCGCAGGAAACCGCGATCACCTCGGTCGCCACACCGGCCTCCCTGAGGCGCGTTGCCTCTTCGACCGCGATCTCGTCGAAGGGATTCATCGACATCTTGACGTTGGCGATGTCGACGCCGGTGCCATCGGACTTGACGCGCACCTTGACGTTGTAGTCGACCACGCGCTTGACCGGCACAAGAACTTTCATCAGCAGTTTCTCCTGTCGCTCCGCAGTGTTCTTCTAGGACTCGAAACGATTATACGAACGAGGTCGCGGAGCCATCAGTCGGCGCGACGACAATCGAGGCAAGACTCGAGCTCACGCGCCGGCGAACCAGCTCCAGGCGCCAGCGATCACCAGATATCGCGCGAGTTTGCCCAGCGCCAGCAAAAGCGCGGAGCGCCAGGGTTCGAAACGCAGCCAGCCGGCGGCAAGCGGCAACGCGTCGCCGACGACGGGCACCCACGCGAACAGAAGAGCCGGGTAGCCGTAACGGCGCACTTGCTCGATCGCCCGTGCGCTGGCGCGGTTCGGCACCAGGCGACCAAGCACGTAGGAGGTCATCGCGCC
>DASQAE010000297.1:0-2045 GCA_035635915.1 Burkholderiaceae bacterium
GGCGTTGACCGCGAACACGAGCGCAACCAGCAGGAGGCCGACCGCGAAGCCCTTGAGCGCCGGCGGCGCCTTGCGGTACGCGCGCAGCAGCCGGCGCCGCGTACGGCGGCTCGGCCACGCCTTGACGAGCATGGCGGCGACGTGCGAACGCGCTGCACCGCGCCTTCTGCGCCGTGGCGATCCAACTTGCAGTACAACGCTGCGCGCCATGGTGGGACCGACGAACAATGTGTGAGCGGCGAAGTATTCGCGCGGTGATCGACCCTTTGACCGGCCGCGCGCACCCAGGTTGCGCGGCGCGAATAGCAGCGAGTTTGCCAGCGCAGAAGAGCGTCAACCGAGCGGACGCATACCGCGAAAACCACCGGCGGATGGCCGACCCGGCAAGCGCCAGTTCACCGATTTTTCACGCACTGCGGATACGCGCGGCTCAGGCTTGTTCTTCGTTCGCCGGCTCGCCGTCTTCGAGTTGCTCGATGGCGGCGTCGAGAAGCCGATGCAACTGCGCGACCCGCTCGGCACCAAGGCGCCGGTTGAATTCGAGCTGCGCCTGTTTCCATGCGCGCTGGCCCTCTGCGCGTTTGGCGCGACCCGCGTCGGTCGCCTCGATGATGCGGCTGCGTGCGTCGTCGCCCGCGTGCTGCAGCACCCAGCCCTGCGCCATCAACGGCTGCAGGTTGCGCGTGAGCGTAGACGCATCAACGCGCATCTGGCGTGCGAGGTCGGTCGGGCGTATCGGCCCGAGCAGCACGATGTGCGAGAGCAACGAGTACTGGGTGTTCTTCAGTCCCACGCCGGCAACGAATCGATCGTAGTGACGCGTCACGACGCGGCTCAACTGGCGCAACTTGAGATTGGTGCAGCCCTTCGGCTTGACCGCGCTTTGCATGCCGCTTATTGTACCTGCAACACTTGCAGCTACAAGCAAATTGAAAGGACACCGATGACAGCGGACGAGACACTCGCCAGCTGGCGCGCCGACGAACAACGGGTGCGCGCACGTCTGGCCGCAACCGGCTGGGCCCGTCCAGGCGAACTGGCGGGCCGCAGCGGAATGCAGGTGTTCGAAGCGATCTTCGCGGGCAATCTGCCCAGCCCACCGATCGGCGAAACGCTGGACTTCCTCCCGGTGCACATCGAACCCGGGCTGGCGGTCTTTCAGGGCAAACCACAGCCGCGCCACTACAACCCGCTCGGCAGCGTGCACGGCGGATGGTTCGCCACGCTGCTCGACTCCGCGGTGGGATGTGCCGTGCATTCAACCCTGCCGGCGGGCAGGGCGTATACGACTCTCGAATTGAAGCTCAACATCGTGCGTGGATTGACCGACGCCGTGCCGCTGGTACGAGCCGAGGGCAAGGTGATACACGTCGGGCGTCAGGTTGCGACGGCCGAAGGGCGTCTGGTAGGACACGACGGCAAGCTTTATGCGCACGCGTCGACGACGTGCCTCGTGTTCGACGCACCAGGGGCGCGCGGCTGATGCGAGCCCGCGATCGGGTATCGCACCCATGAGCACCGCGAGTGCTCCGCCCGCAGCCGGCGCCGCACCGGCAGCCGCACAACGCGCCAGTGCGCTGCTCGATGCGCCCATCCTTTCGACGATCCTTCGTCTTACCGCACCGGGCCTTGTGCTCGCGCTGTTTCAGACCGCAGTTTCCGTCGCCGATACTTATTTCGTTGGCCGCCTTGGCACCGACTCCCTGGCTGGTCTGGCGCTCGCTTTTCCGCTGGTGATGCTGTTGCAGATGCTCTCCGCGGGCGCCATGGGCGGAGGGGTTTCGTCGGCCATTGCGCGCGCGCTTGGCGCAAACGAGCGCGCCCAGGCGCGCAGCCTGGTCGCACATGCGTTGGTGATCGCGGCGGTAGCGGGCGCGATCTTTACTCTGCTCTTGCTCGTATTCGGTGCGGGCCTTTATGCATTGCTCGGTGGACGTGGTCCGGCGCTCGATCAGGCACTGCGTTACTCCGACGTGCTGTTCACGGGCGCCGTGTTCGTCTGGTTCGCCAACACGCTCGCGAGCGCATTGCGCGGCAGCGGCAAT
>DASQAE010000298.1:0-5563 GCA_035635915.1 Burkholderiaceae bacterium
AGGATGATGCCGCCGATGCCGTACACCAGCAGGTTGCGGCGCAGCAGCGCGGTGGCGCCGATGGCGCGGTACTGCACGCCCTTGAGCGCCAGCGGGATCAGGACGACGATGATCAGCGCGTTGAAGATCACCGCCGACATGATTGCCGACGCGGGCGAGTGCAGCGCCATCACGTTCAGTGCGTTGAGCTGCGGATAGGTACTGGCGAAGGCGGCCGGAATGATCGCGAAATACTTTGCGACGTCATTGGCGATCGAAAACGTCGTCAACGTGCCGCGCGTCATCAGCATCTGCTTGCCGATCTCGACCACCTCGATCAGCTTGGTCGGATTGGAATCGAGATCGACCATGTTGCCGGCTTCCTTCGCCGCCTGCGTGCCGGTGTTCATCGCCACCGCCACGTCGGCCTGCGCGAGCGCCGGTGCATCGTTGGTGCCATCGCCGCACATCGCGACCAGACGGCCTTGCGCCTGTTGTTCGCGGATCAACTTGAGCTTCGCCTCCGGCGTGGCTTCAGCGAGAAAATCGTCGACGCCGGACTCGGCGGCGATCGCGGCGGCGGTGAGGCGGTTGTCGCCGGTGATCATCACGGTCTTGATGCCCATGCGCCGCAGTTGCGCAAAACGTTCCTTGATACCGCCCTTGACGATGTCGCGCAGCTCGATCACACCGAGTGTGCGTCCGCCTTCGGCAACCACGAGCGGCGTTGCACCCTTGGTTGCGACCTGATCGACGAACACCCGGATCTGGCGGTCGATCGGACTTCCGTGCGCTTGCAGCCACGCGTCGATCGCGTCGGGCGCCCCTTTGCGGATTCGACGGTTGCCTATGTCGACGCCACTCATGCGCGTCTGCGCCGTGAACGGTATGAAGGTCGCAGCGAGTTCGTTCAGGTCGCGGCCGCGGATGCCGTAGGACTTCGCCAATACGACGATCGAGCGACCCTCCGGCGTCTCGTCTGCCAGCGACGCGAGCTGTGCCGCATCCGCGAGGTCCTTTTCGCCGACGCCGGGCGCCGGGTAGAACTTCGCTGCCTGCCGGTTGCCGAGCGTGATGGTGCCGGTCTTGTCGAGCAGCAGCACATCGACGTCGCCCGCCGCCTCGATCGCGCGCCCCGACATCGCCACCACGTTGGCCTGGATCATGCGGTCCATGCCGGCGATGCCGATCGCCGATAACAACCCACCGATGGTGGTTGGAATCAGGCACACGAGCAAAGCCACCAGCACCGTGATGCTGACGACATCACCCTGCTTGGCGGCTGTTACTGCGTAGGAGGAAAAGGGCAGCAATGTTGCGGTGGCGACCAGAAACACCAGCGTCAGCGCGGCGAGCAGGATCGTGAGTGCGATTTCGTTGGGCGTGCGCTGGCGTTTTGCGCCTTCGACCATCGCGATCATCCGGTCGAGAAACGTCTCGCCAGGATTGGCGGTGATGCGCACGATCAGCCAGTCCGACAGCACGCGCGTGCCGCCGGTGACTGAAGAGCGATCGCCGCCAGCCGCACGTACGACCGGTGCCGATTCACCCGTGATCGCACTCTCGTCCACCGACGCGACGCCCGCGACCGCGTCGCCGTCGCCGGGAATCGGCTGGCCGGCTTCGATGAGCACGAGGTCGCCCTTGCGCAGCTCGCTAGCGCGTGTCGGGGTGCGTTTTGCGTCGCGACTTGCTGCGGCGAGCTTGAACGCAAGAGTGTCCTGCTTCGCCCCGCGCAGGCTCGCTGCCTGAGCTTTGCCACGTCCTTCGGCAAGTGCTTCGGCAAAGTTGGCGAACAATACGGTGAACCACAGCCATACCGAGATCGCTGCGTCAAAGCCGCTCCGTTCGGCGATCGCCAGCACGGCCGTCAGCAGCGCGCCCAACCAAACGATCATCATCACCGGGTTGCGCCATAGCGCCTGCGGCGCGAGGCGCTTGAACGAATCGATCACCGCCGTGCGCACGAGCGTCGGCTCGAACGTGTTCGCGGGCTGGCGCGCAGACGGGTGGTACACGCCGCTTAAGCCGCGGCCTGCTTGTTGTACGTTCATGTCTTCAAACTCCTGTGCGCCTCATTGAGCGCTCATTTGGCGGCGAAAAGAATCAGGTGCTCGACGACCGGCCCGAGCGCGAGCGCGGGCAAGAACGTCAACGCGCCAACCAGCAGCACGGTTCCGATCAGCAGCCCCACGAACAGCGGCGTATGCGTCGGCAGGGTGCCCGACGACGCCGGCACGTTTTTTTTCGCCGCCAGGCTGCCCGCGATCGCGAGCACCGGCACCATCAGCCAGTACCGCGCCAGCCACATCGCGATGCCGAGCGCGGTGTTGTAAAAAGGCGTGTTGGCGGACAACCCGGCGAACGCGCTGCCGTTGTTGTTGCCGGCAGAAGAAAACGCGTAAAGGATTTGCGAGAAGCCGTGTGGCCCAGGATTGGAGAGTCCTGCGAGACCGGCATCCAACACCACTGCCACGGCGGTTCCGATCAGCACCACGAACGGCGGAATCAGGATCACCAGCGAGGCCATCTTCATCTCATAGGCCTCGATCTTCTTGCCGAGATACTCGGGCGTGCGCCCCACCATGAGACCGGCGACGAACACCGCGATGAGCGCGAACACGAGCATGCCGTACAGACCCGAGCCGACGCCGCCGTAGATGACCTCGCCCAGCTGTATCAACCACATCGGAATCAGTCCACCGAGCGGGGTATAGGAGTCGTGCATGGAGTTGACCGAACCGTTCGAAGCCGCCGTGGTGGCCGAAGCCCAGATCGCCGAGTTGACCGGTCCGAAACGAACTTCCTTGCCTTCCATGTTGCCGCTCGAGGCGTCAACGCCGAGCGCAGTCAACTGCGGGTTGGCGGTTTGTTCGGCCGCTACCACGCCGAAGGTCAGCACGAGGAAGATCGCACTCATCGCCGCGTAGATCGCCCAGCCTTGGCGCCGGTCGTTCACCAGGTCGCCGAAGGTGAAACAAAGGCCGGCCGAGATCAGAAGGATCGCTAGTACCTCGAGGAAATTGGCGAGCGGAGTCGGGTTCTCGTACGGATGCGCCGAATTGACGTTGAAGAAGCCGCCGCCGTTGGTGCCGAGCTGCTTGATTGCAACCTGCGAGGCGGCTGGGCCCTGCGGCAACGACTGTTGTTTGATGATCTCCTTCTTCTCGGGCTGATCGTCTTTGGCCGGTGTCACCGCCTCGACCGGCTCGAGCAGTGGAACGTCCTGCGCCGCCTCGAAGTTCTGCACTACACCCTGCGACACCAGCACAAGCGCAAGCACCAGCGACAACGGCAACAGGATGTAAAGCGTCGAGCGCGTCAGGTCGACCCAGAAGTTGCCTATGGTCGCCGCCTGTTTGCGCATGAACGCGCGCAGCAGCGCGATCAGCACTGCCATGCCGGCGGCCGCAGAGAGGAAGTTCTGCACGTTGAGACCGAGCATCTGGGTCAGGTAACTCATCGTCGATTCGCCGCCGTAGCCCTGCCAGTTGGTATTGGTGGCGAAGCTGATGGCGGTGTTGAACGACGAATCTGGCGTTACCGCGCCGAAGGCCTGCGGATTGAGCGGCAGCACACCCTGCAGCCGTTGCAACGCATAGACGACCAGCGCGCCGATTACGTTGAATAGAAGCGCCGCGAATGTATAGCGCTTCCAGTCCATCGCATCGTCGGCGTGAACGCCGATCACCTTGTAGATAAGGCGCTCGATCGGACCGACCACCGGCGTGAGGAACGTCGGTTCGCCGCGATACACGCGCGCCATAAAACTGCCTAGCGGGACCGCGAGTGCGGTCAGCACAGCGAAATAGAGCAGCACCTGAAACACGCCGTAGCCGCTCATTGGAAGTCCTCCGCGCGCAGCAGCGCCCAAACGAGATACACGGCCACCAGGACCGCCAGCACGAGAGCGATCGTTGTCCAGATCGTCATGACTGCCCCCTCGACAGGCGCTCGCACACGATGACGAGCCCCCAGGTCGCGCCCACGAGCACCGCCAGCAGCAGCAAATAAACGACGTCCATGAAGAAACCTTTGAAGTTTTGGTGCACCGCGAAATCTAGGGATCGGGCCGTAAAGACCGCCTAAAGATTTCTCGATGGGGGCTGGCGGTCAGATCCATGAGAGGCGGGCCCTGATCCCGCATTCTTGTTTTCTGGATACAGACAGCTCATAAACAGGGGCCAGGAACTCGCTCGAATGTTGATTTGTGGCGTGTTCTGTATACATTTCTCGATATCTGCCACCTGCTTGGCGAAGGATCCCAATCGATGAAGCCGACTTTTCCGTTGAATGCCTGGTATGCGGCGGCCTGGGATGCCGAACTCAAGCGCGCGTTGCTGGCGCGCGCGATCGCGGACCAGAAGCTCGTGTTGTTTCGCCAGATCGACGGCACCGCGGTCGCGCTCGAGGACGCGTGCTGGCATCGGCTGCTGCCGCTATCGAAGGGTCGCCTTGAAGGTGACGAGGTGATCTGTGGCTACCACGGGCTCGTCTACAACTCGCACGGACGCTGCACCCATATGCCTGCGCAGGAGACGATCAATCCGGCGGCGTGCGTGCGCGCGTATCCGGTGGTCGAACGGCATCGTTACGTGTGGGTGTGGCCGGGCGATCCTGCGCGTGCCGACCCGGCTCTGGTGCCGGACTTGCGTTGGAACGACGATCCGCAGTGGACCGGCGACGGCAAGACCATCCACGTGAAGTGCGACTACCGCCTCGTGGTCGACAACCTCATGGACCTCACGCACGAAACGTTCGTGCACGGTTCGAGCATCGGCAACCGCGCGGTGACCGAGGCGCCGTTCGAGGTCACCCACGGCGATCGCACCGCCACCATCACGCGCTGGATGCGCGACATCGATGCGCCGCCGTTCTGGGCCGGGCAGCTCAAACACGCGCGCGGTTACAGCGGCAAGGTCGATCGCTGGCAGATCATCCGATTCGAAGCACCGTGCACGATCGCGATCGATGTCGGCGTGGCACCAACCGGCACCGGTGCACCGGAGGGTGACCGCTCCAGAGGTGTCAACGGCTATGTGCTCAACACCATCACGCCCGAGACCGCGCGCACGTGTCACTACTTCTGGGCTTTCGCACGCAACTATTGCCTCAACGAACAGCGCGTGACGACCGAGCTGCGCGACGGCGTGGCGCGCATCTTCGGCGAAGACGAGGTCATCCTCGAAGCGCAGCAAGTCGCAATCGACGAACACCCGGACCACACGTTCTACAACCTCAATATCGATGCGGGATCGATGTGGGCACGGCGCCTGATCGACCGCCTGCTTGCGGGCGAACAGCGCACGGTGCCGATTCGCGCGGCGGCGTAATCAGCGCATGAGCCAGACCGCGGTGCGGCTCGAGTCGGATGCGAGCGAAGCAGGGCTGTCGCAGACCGTCCACACGCAGCTGCGCCTGCGCGAACTCATCATGCATGGGGACCTTGCTCCCGGTGCGCGCATCACCGAGTTGCCACTGGTCGAACGCCTCGGCGTTTCGCGTACGCCGATCCGCGCGGCACTGATCCGGCTTGAACAGGAAGGGCTGCTCGAAGCGTGGCCCACGGGCGGCTACAAAGTGC
>DASQAE010000299.1:0-3686 GCA_035635915.1 Burkholderiaceae bacterium
AAGGTGGATCACCGGAACCCGCGCGCCGGTCGGCCGCGACATGACGCGATAACTCGCCTGGAAAATGAAGCCGCGCGTTTTCATAGGAGGCATTTTGCGACATCCGGGCGGCGATCAAGACAGTTCCTCCCCGGCCTCCATCCCAGCCCCCTCAAGCGGGGAGGGAGGCATGCGAGACTCGCTCGATGACCGCCACCGTTGTCGCGATCTTTGCGATCGTCTATCTCGGCATGATTCTCGGCGGGCTGCCGTTCCTGCAGCTCGACCGCACCGGCGTCGCGTTGCTCGGCGCCATTGCCCTGGTGGCGATCGGCGACTTGACGCCGGAACAGGCCGCGCTGTCGATCCATCTGCCGACCCTGCTGCTGCTGTTCTCTTTCATGGTGCTCTCGGCGCAAATGCGCCTGGGCGGCTTCTACGCCTGGGTCACGCGCCACATTGCAGCATTGCCGCTAGGTCCAAACGCGCTGCTCGCGGCCGTGATCGTCACGGTGGCCGTGCTGTCGGCAGTCTTCAGCAATGACGTTGTCTGCCTTGCAGTAGCGCCGGTGCTCGCCGACGCCTGTCTGCGGCGCGGTCTCGACCCGATACCGTTCCTGCTTGCCCTCGCCTGCGCTGCCAACATCGGCTCGGCGGCCACGCTGATCGGCAATCCGCAGAACATGCTGATCGGCACGGTGCTGAAGCTGCCGTTCGGCAGCTACTTCCTCGAGGCCATCGTGCCGGTCGCGCTCGGCCTCGTTGCGCTTTGGGCGTTGCTGGCGCTTCAGGCGCGCGGTCGGTGGCACGACGCGCGACCCACGGAGGGGAATAGCGTTATCGGTGCACGCTGCCGACGACACGCCATTTGACCGCTGGCAGACCATCAAGGGGCTCGCCGTGGCGATCGCGCTCATTGTGGTGTTCCTGTTCACCGATCTCCCGCGTGACGTCGCGGCGCTGACCGGCGCGGGGATTTTGCTGATGAGCCGCAAATTGCACTCGACCAGCACGCTTGGCCTGGTCGACTGGGAACTGCTGATCCTGTTTATAGGACTGTTCGTCGTGAACCACGCGCTCCAGCATACGGGTGTGACTGCACAGGCCGTGCAAGCGCTGGCGGCCCAGGGCTTCGTGTTGACTCAGCCGGCGCCGCTGTTCGCGGCCACCCTCGTGCTCTCCAACGTCGTCTCGAACGTGCCCGCCGTGATGCTCCTGCTGCCGGCGGCCACCCAGCAGTTTGCAGGACCCATGCTCGCGCTGGTGAGCACGCTGGCGGGCAATCTTTTTATCGTCGGCTCGATCGCCAACATCATCGTCGTCGATGCCGCGCGCAGGCAGGGCATCGTGGTCGATTGGCGACGGCACTTGCGCACGGGACTGCCGGTGACGCTGGCGACGCTCGCGATTACAGCGGCGTGGTTCGTGTGGCGCGGGGCTTGAAGACGGTTGCCGTTCGCCTTGCCGATCACGAAGTCCAGCTCGAACGCTTCCTACTACATCTTCTGCTCGCCTGAAGCGTCGGTGCTATCGCGCTCGCCCTTGATCACGAGTGCGCTCCAGCGCTCGAGCTGCTCCGGCGTGGCGTCCCAGTTGTTGCCGAACAAGAGGGGACCGTTCCTGTACATCATCAGTGCCAGCTGGGCCGATGGGATGTGACCCGCATCGGCCAGCCGGGCAAAACGCCCGTAGGCGGCGGCGTAGCGCTGACGGCGAAAAGCGTCTACGGCAAACGTATAGAGATTGCGTTGCGCGGACGGCAAAGAGGACATCCGCGTGTCCTGGTCGACTGCCGCAGCAGGTTGGGCCGTAAGCCCCACCAACATCAGCGCGCAACCGAAATAGAGCGTACGCATCCCGATCTCCTTCATACGCGTTGGAACGACAAATTGCGGACGCGAACGAACCAGCAGCCTTCACGCCGGTTCGTCGCCCTAGTCTTGTCGTAATCCGCTCGCAAATCCCGACACGGCATGTCATCGCTCCCAGTTTCGGGATTGGGTGCCGCCGCGATGGACGATGAGTGCGCTAGATCAGTTGCGCGGGCATGCTCGGGCTGGCCACGACGTCCTGCGCCGTCTTGACCTTCGGCGCCACCACCTCTACGCGCGGCAGGATGAGGGTGGGCAGCTCGGCACTGCCGCGCGCGAGCGTGGCGATGCCTTTTAGACCGCACGCAGTGACGACGATTACAAGCAGCGCGGCAATGCCGCGAATGGAAACAGGTTTCATGGCGTTGTTGCTTTCGGATGAGTTGTCGGGATCCTCCTTTAGATCGGCATCGACAACCCAAAGCAGCCATCAACCCGCAAGGGTTGTCGAAAATTCGCGCGAATCAATCCTCCAGGTGCGCGCCGCCCATGGCCGGATCGCTGATGCTGTCGTCGCCGTTCTCGACGTGACCCGCAAGCTGACAAACAAAGTCGTGGTCACCTTCGACGGTGATCACGAAGTCGTACCAGCCGAAGGAACGTTTCAGCGGCCGCTGCGTAGACATCGACTCGCGCGGCCTAAGTTGGTGTTCGACCGAGTCGCCGCTGTATTTGTCGCGTACGTGAACCTTGGCGGGTTGTTCGGACTGATTGGATATCGTGAGGGTGATGCCGAGTCGTGTTTCGTCGTAATGGGCGCGAACGTCGAGATCGGCTTTACCGCGACCGGTGACGCTGCCCTTGAAAGCGCGCAGGAACCCGTTCGGACCGTAAACCGAGAGACCGTACTGCGTGAGTCCGATCGAACCCAGGTTCCATTCGCCGGCGAGATGCTTGTGCGGCTCGACGGTGTAGGTCCTTGGTGCATGTGCGCCGTTGGCCGAGCGCACCTGAAACACCGCGGCCGCTTTGCCACTGTTGGCGAAATCGATGCGGAATGAACTGCCTCCTGCGCGGACGTCGCCATGCGCGTGCAAGGTGTACGGCAACGCGCGCGCAGCGCGCGCACCACGCTCCTGCCCCGGCAGATCCTGTTCCGCCGGCGCTACGACCGGATAGTCCTCATGGCGCACCAGGTCCGGCGGCAAGAACTGCGTCGTGCGCGGCAGGCGTTCCCGCCACGCGTTCGGTGTGGCGAAGTCGAATGTCGACGTGAGGTCGCCCACGACCGCGCGCCGCCACGGCATGATGTTGGTCTCGATCAGATCGGGAGACTCGCCGGCGTAACGCGCTTCGATGAAACGGATGAGCGACGTGTGGTCGAAGAGCTGCGAGTTGACCCAGCCGCCCTTGCTCCAGGGTGAGATCACGATCATCGGCACGCGCATGCCAAGCCCGTAGGGACCACTGGGGTGGCTCGCATCGCCCGGAAAAATTTCGTTGATCGTGTCGACGGTTGAGGCGCCGTGTTCGGTGGATTGCGGCGGCGTGGGCGGAACGTCGTGATCGAAGAAACCGCCTTCCTCGTCGAAGGTTAGGAAGAACGCGGTCTTGCTGAAGAGTTCCGGATTGGAAGTCAGGATGTCGAGGAATTGCGAGACGTACCACGCGCCGTAGTCGGGTGCAAAGTTGGGATGTTCCGAGAAGGCCTCGGGGGCGGCAACCCACGACACCTGCGGCAGATTGCCGGTGCGCACATCCTCGCGGAAGATGTCCAACAGCCGCATAGGGTCCCGGTTCTGCGCGAGGATCGTGGTGCCGGTCTTCGCGTAGTCCGCCAGCGGCGAGCCTGGTTGTGCGTTCTGATACTGATGGAGGTAGAGCAGGGAGTTGTCG
>DASQAE010000300.1:0-3844 GCA_035635915.1 Burkholderiaceae bacterium
GACAGCAAGATCGCGCCGCAGCACTACGCCTTCCTGATCGGCGAGGCGGACTTCGATCAGGTCTTCGGCCGCATCAAGGAACGTGCGCTCGACTACTGGGCCGATCCGGACCGCACTCGTGCGCAGGAGATCAACCGCAACGACGGCGGTCGCGGGCTCTACTTTCAGGATCCGGACGGCCATCTGCTCGAAGTCATCACCCGCCCCTACGGCAGCGGCGGATAACGCTACAGCGCTAGCGCCTGGCGATATGCGAAAAGTGCAGGTGCGCCGCCGGTGTGCACGAACACGACGTGCTGATCAGCACGCCAGCGGCCGGCGCCGAGGAGTTGCATCAATCCCGCAAGGCCTTTGGCTGAGTAGACTGGGTCAAGAACCATCGCCTCCAGCCGGCCCGCCAGAGTTACCGCGTGGACGGTCGCGCTATCGACCGCACCGTAGGCCGGGCCCGCATGACCCGCAATCACCTCGACGGCCGCTTCCGCGAAAGGCAGTTCGAGCAGAGCGGCCGCGGCGCGAGCAAATGTGACGACGTCCCGGCGTACCCGTTGCGGCTCGGCATCGATGTCGATACCGACTACGCGCGTGCGCGGCATGCAGGCGCATGCACCGACGACCAGGCCGGCCTGAGTGCCGCCACTGCCGCTGCAATGGACGATGGCGGCGGGTTCAAATCCGAGATCGCGTGACTGTTGCGCGATCTCGAGCGCGGTGGTGGCATAAGCCACGGCACCCAGCGCGTTCGACACGCCGTAGGGAACGACATAGGGATTGCGCCCCTCGGCGTGCAGTTGCTCGGCGAGCTGCTGGATCGCCGTGTTGCGGTCGCCGCTCCACGGCGCCGGATGCACGTGTGCACCGTAGAGCCGCGTGAGCAGAGCATTGCCCGACGTCTCGTAGTCAGCGGGCGGTGCGACGAGGCGCCCCTGGTAGACAACAAGGTGACATTCAAGTCCGAGCTTCGCCGCGACCGCCGCAACCTGGCGTTGACTGTTCGACTGCGCGACCCCGCCCGAGACCAGTGTGTCGGCTTGCGCGGCGATCGCCTCGTGAAGAACGTAGTCGAGCTTGCGCAGTTTGTTGCCACCGAATCCGAGCCCGGTCGCATCCTCGCGCTTGACCCACAGGTGTGGCCCACCAAGAAAGCGGGCGAGGCGTCGCAGCGGCTCCAGCGGCGTCGGCAACTGCGCAACGCCGAGCCGCGGAAACCGCGCGAGCCTGGCGGCAAAGTCTGAGAGTTGTACGTCTACGTCCACGCAGCGAACGCTAGCACTGGGATACGATCGATCGACGCACACGAGATACCACGCGGGAGACATCGCATGAGCGAAGCGCCGAACGAACCACGCTGGAAGCAGCGCCCGCCGGGCTCGACATGGGGTGACTTCGGCCCCAATGATCAGCTCGGCCGGCTCAACCTGTTGACCGCCGAGAAGGTGCGGCAAGGTGCTGCCGAGGTGCGCGAAGGCCGTACGTTCTGTCTCAGTCTCCCGCTCGACCTGCCCGGCGGCAACGTGCTCAATCCGCGCCGCCATCCGCCGGTGTTGCGCCCGACGGTGCGCAACGGAAAACCGAACCTCAACTACCGGCTGATCGCCGACAACCCGTTGCACTCCGACGTGATCAGCGACGATCTCGCGATCCTGCATCTGCAGTATTCGACCCAATGGGACAGCCTTGCGCACGTCGGCCAGATGTTCGATGCCGACGGCGATGGCCTGGCGGAAGCCGTTTACTACAACGGGTATCGCCCCGGGGTACACATCTTCGGACCCAGCGAAGGTGCCGATGCCGGCCTTCCCGACCGCGCTGCGCACGCGCGTTCCACGTCGTGTGCGCGCGCGCTGGGGATCGAGAACATGGCGCTGCACGGCTTGCAGGGACGCGGCGTCCTGATCGATCTGCATGCGCACTTTGGGCGCAAGCGCGAGGTGGTGGGATACGACACGCTGATGCGCGTTCTGGAGCGCGACCGGGTAACGGTCGAACGCGGCGACATGGTTTGCCTGCACACCGGCTTCGCGCAGATCCTGATCGAGATGGCGGGTGCACCCGACAAGGAAACGTTGGAGAACGCCTGCGCGGTGCTCGACGGGCGCGACGCGCGCCTGCTGCAATGGATTACCGACAGTGAACTGGCGGTGCTGATCGCCGACAACTACGCGGTGGAGGCGCATCCGGCAACGTCGCATGCGGGCTGCTGCGCGACCTTGCCGCTGCACGAGCACTGCCTGTTCAAGCTCGGCGTCAATCTGGGCGAGTTATGGCATCTGACGCCGCTGGCGCAGTGGTTGCGACAGCAGGGTCGATATCGATTTCTGTTGACCGCGCCGCCGCTGCGTTTGCCCGGCGCGGTGGGCTCGCCCGCGACACCGATCGCGACGGTGTGACACAAACGCCGTCAAACCAGCGCAGTTGCCTTGCGGGCGTGCTGGCGGAACGCGTCACGCACGACGCGGCGCAGTTCGTCAAACAACCATGAAAATCGTGATCCTCGGCAGCGGTGTGATCGGTACCACCGCGGCGTACTACCTGGGCAAGGCCGGCCACGACGTGACGGTGCTCGAGCGTCAGCCCGGACCTGCGCTCGAAACGAGTTATGCCAATGCCGGCGAGGTGTCGCCCGGTTACGCCGCACCGTGGGCGGGACCCGGAGTGCCGGTCAAGGCCATCAAGTGGCTGCTGATGCACCATCGCCCGCTGGTGGTCAAGCCGATGTTCGACCTGGCGATGTGGCGTTGGGGCGCGCAGATGCTGCGCAACTGCACTGCGGCGCGTTATGCACTCAACAAGGGGCGCATGGTGCGCCTGGCCGAATACAGCCGCGACTGCCTGAAACAATTGCGCGCCGACACCGGCATCCGCTACGACGAACGCGCGCAAGGGACGTTGCAGTTGTTTCGCACCCAGAAGCAACTGGATGGCACCGCGAAGGACATCGAGGTCCTGCAGCAGTACGGCGTGCCTTACCAGTTGCTCGACCGCGATGGTTACCTGCAATACGAACCGGCGCTGGCCGAGGTCAAGCACAAGTTCGTGGGCGGACTGCGCCTGCCCGGCGACGAAACGGGCGACTGTTTCATGTTCACGCAGAAGATGGCGGCGCTCGCGCAAGGCGCGGGCGTGCAGTTTCGTTTCGGCGTGAACATCAAACGACTCGCGACCGATACGAACGCCGTGGCGGCGGTCGAGACCGATGCGGGAACCGTTACGGCGGATCGGTACCTGGTAGCGCTCGGCAGCTACTCCGCGCGTTTGCTTGCGCCAAGCGGCATCCGCATTCCGGTTTATCCGGTCAAGGGTTTTTCGATCACGCTGCCGATTGCAAACGCGTCGAAGTCGCCCGAGTCGACGATCATGGACGAAACCCACAAGGTCGCGGTGACACGCTTGGGCGAGCGCATTCGCGTTGGCGGCACCGCGCAGTTATCGGGGTTCGATCTCGACCTGACCGAGCGCCGCCGGCGCACGCTCGAATTTGTCGTGACCGATTTGTTCCCGCATGGCGGCGACGTGCGCAAGGCCGAGTTCTGGACCGGGCTGCGCCCTATGACGCCTGACGGCACGCCGATCGTCGGTCCCACGCCGTTGGCCAATCTCTGGCTCGCTACAGGTCATGGCACGCTCGGCTGGACAATGGCTGCCGGCACGGGGCGTTTGTTGGCGGATTGGATGAGCGGCCGGCCCACCGAGATCGACACGTCCGGTTTGGCGTTGGATCGGTACGCGGCGTAGAGCTGTGCACAAAACTGAGCACGACACAGGTGTGGCGCGGTCCGCGCTACCGAAGCAACTCGCGCAGCGCTGTCCAAAGTTCCTTGTCACTGCTCTTGTCGCTGCTCTT
>DASQAE010000301.1:0-2522 GCA_035635915.1 Burkholderiaceae bacterium
TCGCCGCGACTCCGATGTTTCACGCCAACTGCTGGGGCGTGCCCTACGGCTGCGCAATGATGGGAATCAAGATGATTTTTCCGGGCCCGCACCTGCACCCGGGAGATCTGCTCGATCTTTTTGCCGCCGAACAACCGACGTACGCGCTCGGTGTTCCGACGATCTGGTTGTCGATGATCCAGTTGCTGGAGAGCGAGCCGCAACGGTATCGGCTTCCGCCCGGCATGCGCATGCTCGTCGGGGGAGCGGCGGTGCCGGAATCGTTGATTCGCGCCTATCGCCGCCATGGCGCGGTCATCAAGCAGGGCTGGGGCATGACCGAAACGAGCCCGCTTGGCACGGTGGCCTACATCAAGCCCGAATTGCAGGCGCTGCCCGATGAGGAGCGATTTGCGTGGCACGCGAAAGCGGGCGTTCCGGCACCGCTTGTCGACCTGCGCCTGATCGGCGACCGCGGGATATGCGAGTGGGACGGCAGCAGCGTCGGTGAGATCCAGGTACGTGGCCCTTTCGTTACCGGCAGCTATCACAACACCGGTGCGGATCCGGAGCGGTTCACGGCGGACGGCTGGCTGCGCACCGGTGACGTAGCGACGATGGACGAGCACGGTTACTTGACCATCACCGATCGTGCCAAGGATCTGATCAAGTCAGGCGGCGAGTGGATCAGCTCCGTCGACATGGAAAATCTGCTGATGGCTCATCCGGCCGTGCTGGAAGCTGCGGTGATTGCGGTGCCGGACGAGAAGTGGTCCGAGCGGCCGCTTGCCTGCGTGGTGTTCAAGCCCGGAAGATCGGCAGAGACGACTGAGTTGCGCAGTCACCTCGCAAGCAAATTTGCCCGCTGGCAATTGCCCGACCGCTTCGAATTCCTCGACGCGATTCCGCGCACGTCCACCGGCAAGTTTTCGAAACTTCGCCTGCGCGAAATGTTCCGCTGATGGATTGCCTCGACTGCTAATCCGCGGTTGGGCGCGCCGATCCGCGGCGAAGATTCGACGTATCGATCAGCTTCAGAGCCAGCGCGGTGCCGGTCAGAATCACGCAACCGCTGGCGAGCATCTGCAGTGTCACTTCCTCGGCGAGAAAGATGCCGCCCCAGAACGTCGCAAAAACCGGAACCAGAAAGGTGACCGCTGCTGCGCGTACTGCGCCGACGCGCGCGATAAGGCGGAAATAAAGAAGGTACGCGAGCGCGGTGCAGACGACAGCGAGCGCGATCGCCGAAGCCCAAGCGGCGATACCCGGCGTGCGCTCAGGCCACGCGGTGGCAGCCAGCGGCAGCAGCAGGACGGTGGCGGCGATCTGGCTTCCCGTGGCCACGACAAGTGCCGGAACCCCGGCCAGGCGCTTCCTGGCGAACGTCGCACTCGTGCCATAGGCGAGGGCGCCGAGCAATGCCGCCCCGATGGCGAGCGTGACTTGCCATTGCGTGCTGCCAAGCCGGAAATCGAGCCGCCCCCATAGCAGGCCGGCAACGCCGGCCGCACCAATCCCGAGGCCGAGCCACTGCAGCGGCCGGATGCGCTCGCGTAACCAGACCCATCCGACCAACGCCGTCCACATCGGCGTGGTCGAGTTGAGGATGGCGGCAAAACCGCCGGTCACGTAGAGCGTTGCGTAAGTGAACAGCACGAACGGCAGCGCTGAATTCATGACCCCGACGAATCCGAGTGCGGCCGCGTGTGAGCGCAGAGCGGCGCGATCACCCCGCAGCAGCAACAGGATGGTGAGCACCGCCGCCGCGATCGTGACGCGCACCTGCACTAGCGCAATCGGCCCGAACGCTGGAGCGGCATGCCGCATGAACAAGAAACTTGCGCCCCATAGCGCCGCCAGGGTGACAAGGTCGAGTAGATCGCGCGCTCGCATGGCTGATGCCGTTGAGAAAGTCAGGGCACAGGGTACCGGGTCGACGCCGCGCCGCGCCATCCGTTTCCTGCGCCCACACTCCGGCTCCGAGTTATACGACCGTATAATTGAAAGTGTTCGAGGGCGAACCGTCGTGGCACCGGTCATTGCAAGCAGGGAGCGTCTGTTGAAGGAAGGGCTTGTCATTGCGCGCCGCTCCGGGCTGCGGGCGATCACCGTGCGCGGCGTGGCTGCGCGGGCGCGGGTAAACCTGGGCAGCTTCGTCTATCACTTCGGCTCGCGCGAGGCATTCGTGGCCGAACTGCTCGAACGCTGGTACGCGCCATTGGTGGCGGAGATGCAGATCGCGGTCGACATGGAGCGCCCGCCGTTGGAGCGCCTGCGCGAGATGCTGCTGCAGTTCGTCGACTGGGTACGGGCGAACAGCGGCTTCATCGCGCACATCGTGATGGACGCCGCGTCGGGTGAAGCTGCAGCGCGCAAGTTCGTCGCGTCGCTCGAACAACGCCACCCGGCGCTGTTGCTGCAGGCGATCGGCGCAGCCCAGGCGGCAGGCGCGCTGCGGCGCGAGAACCCGCTGCATGTACTGCTGTTTCTGATGTCCACGCTCGCGTTCCCCGCCGTGCTGTTCCACGGCGTCGGCGTGGGCC
>DASQAE010000302.1:0-1971 GCA_035635915.1 Burkholderiaceae bacterium
CACGGGCGCATTGCCACACGGCGCGATGAGCTGCCATTCGACATCGACGGTGTGGTCTACAAGGTCAATCGGCTCGAATTGCAGGATCAATTGGGATTCGTCACGCGCGAGCCGGTTTGGGCGGTTGCGCACAAGTATCCGGCACAAGAAGAGATGACGCGCGTGCTCGGCATCGACGTGCAAGTCGGGCGCACGGGCAAACTCACCCCGGTCGCCAAACTCGAGCCGGTGTTCGTGGGCGGAGTCACCGTGAGCAACGCGACATTGCACAACGAGGCGTTCGTACACGCGCTTGATGTGCGAATCGGCGATACGGTCATCATCCGCCGGGCCGGCGATGTGATCCCGCAGGTCGTCGCGGTGGTGCCGGAACGACGGCCGCCGAAGGCACCCAGGTTCAAGATGCCTGATCGTTGTCCGGTTTGTGGATCGGCGGTCGAGCGCGATGAGGACGAAAAGGATCACCGGTGCACCGGCGGCCTGATTTGCCCGGCCCAGCGCAAACAGGCGCTGTTGCACTTCGCGGGGCGGCGCGCGCTGGACATCGAGGGACTTGGCGACAAGCTGGTCGACCAGCTCGTCGACGCGCAGCTCGTGCACACGCCGGCGGACCTGTTCAAGCTTGGTATCGGAACACTGGCGGGCCTGGCGCGCATGGCAGACAAATCCGCCGCCAACATCGTGGCGGCGTTGCAGAAGGCGCGCCACACGACGCTGGAGCGGTTTATCTACGCACTCGGAATTCGCCATGTCGGCGAAACGACGGCACGCGATCTGGCGCGCCACTTCGGCTCGCTGGACGCGTTGATGCAGGCCGACGAGGAAACGTTGCTCGAAGTCGCTGACGTCGGGCCGGTGGTCGCGGCGTCGATCGCGCACTTTTTCGCCGAGCCGCACAATCGCGAGGTGATCGAACAACTGCGCTCAGCCGGCGTCAGCTGGCCCGAAGGCAAGCCGCGCCCGGCGCGTACTGCGGGACCATTGGCGGGCAAGACGCTGGTACTGACGGGTACGCTGCCGAAACTGACCCGTGACGAGGCAAAAGCGATGATCGAAGCGGCGGGAGGGAAGGTCAGTGGTTCGGTCTCCAAGAAGACGGACTTTGTTCTCGCCGGTGCGGAAGCGGGCAGCAAGCTGGAGCGGGCGCACGAACTCGGCGTGCGTGTGATCGAGGAAGACGAGTTCAATCGTTTGCTGGGGAAGTGACATGTACGCGATCATCGGCGGCAGCGGACTGGCAAAACTGTCTGCGCTCGACCGCCCGCGGCGGATGGTGATGCGCACGCCCTATGGCGAGCCGTCGGGCGCATTGACGTTCGGGCAGCTTGCCGGGCGCGAAGTGGTCTTCCTCGCGCGTCACGGTTACGGCCATACGATCGCGCCACACGACATCAACTACCGCGCCAATATCTGGGTGCTGAAGGACCTGAAGGTGGAGGGCGTGGTTGCGGTCGCCACCGTGGGTGGTATTCGCGCAGGCATCGATCCCGGGTCGCTCGTGCTGCCGCATCAGATCATCGACTACACGCACAGCCGCAAGGCGACGTTTTTCGAGGGGCCGGACGTTCCTGTCACTCACATCGATTTCACGCAGCCCTATTCGGAGCGTTTGCGCGCCGAGTTGCTCGGTGCAGCGGCCGCCTGCGGCGAGCCGATGATCGATGGCGCCGTGTACGCGTGCACGCAGGGCCCGCGCCTCGAAACGGCAGCCGAGATCGAACGGATTGCGCACGACGGTGGCGATATCGTCGGCATGACCGGCATGCCGGAAGCCGCGCTGGCGCGCGAAGCGGCGCTCGACTATGCGACGCTTGCGGTGGTGGTCAACCACGCGGCGGGCCGTGGCGCAAGCAAGCAGCAGGTCAAACTGGATCAGCTCGAAGCGGTGATGCGGGCCACGGTCGTGCGCGCGGTGCGTATTCTCGAAGCTCTGCTCGGCGGGGGAAAGTGAGATGGTGCGCGACATCCTGC
>DASQAE010000303.1:0-4848 GCA_035635915.1 Burkholderiaceae bacterium
AGACCGACGATGCCGTGTTTGGCCGCGACGTACGCGCTCTTTTGTGCCGACGCGACCAGGCCGTGCACCGAGGCGATGTTGACGATGCGGCCCCAGTTCGCTTGCTTCATCTTCGGTAGCGCCGCGCGGATGGTGTGAAACGCGGACGACAGGTTGATCGCGATGATCGCGTCCCACTTTTCGACCGGAAAGTCCTCGATGTTTGCGACATGCTGAATGCCGGCGTTGTTGACCAGCACGTCGACGCGGCCAAAGGTTTCTTCAGCCTTGCGTACCATCGCTTCGATTTGCGCCGGTTTGCTCATGTCTGCGCCGTCGTAGAGCGTGCGCACTCCGAGTGCCTGTAGTTCCTTCTGAATCGCGGCGATCGTGCCTGCGTCGCCGAAACCATTTAGCACGATGTTCGCGCCCTCACGCGCGAGCGCGCGTGCGATACCCAACCCGATTCCACTCGTGGAACCCGTGACCAAAGCAGCTTTTCCCTGCAGCATCTTTGCCTCCGCACGCGATTCAGCGAGTATGCCAGCGGCCAACCTCTAGAATCGATTCGCTCCACCCGCCGCTTTTCACCATCAGGAAATCATAGGAAACCGTCATGGCGAACGACCTTCCCCGGCAGGCCACCGTGCAGTGCCTGTCGCGTTCCGGTATCCACCGGATGGCTTACGTCGAGTGGGGCGAGCCTGACAACCCGAAGGTGCTGGTCTGCGTCCACGGGCTGACGCGCGTGGGGCGCGACTTCGATCGGTTGGCGCAGGCGCTGGCCGATCGCTACCGCGTCGTCTGCCCCGACGTGGTCGGTCGCGGCCGCAGCGACTGGTTGCGCGATCCAAGCGATTACGCCTTGCCACAGTATGTGGCGGATATGGTTACATTGATCGCACGCCTCGGTGTCGACTCGGTGCACTGGCTCGGCACTTCGATGGGCGGCTTGATCGGTCTGGCTCTGGCCGGTCAACCTGGTTCCCCGATCAAACGCCTGGTGCTCAACGACGTCGGCCCGAAGATCAATCCGGAGGCGGTCGAGCGGATCGGCGACTACGTCGGCAAGCCGGTTCGTTTTGCGACGCTCGAGGAAGCGGTCGACTACATCACCCTCATTTCGCTCGGCTTCGGCCTGCGCGACCGCGACGAGTGGCGCGAGATCACGCGCAGTGTCCTCAAGCCCGACGGCGACGGGTTTACGGTGCACTACGACCTCAAGCTCGGATTGCCGATCAAGGCGATGACACCGCAACTGGCGGCCGCGAGCGAGGCGGCGCTGTGGAAGCTCTACGATCAGATCCAGTGTCCAACGCTTCTGATCCGCGGCGAGAACTCGGATCTGCTTTCCCGCGAAACTGCGGCCGCGATGACTCAGCGCGGACCGCGCGCCAAGCTGGTCGAGTTTCCCGGTGTCGGCCATGCGCCGATGTTCTTCGACCGGGCGCAGATCGCGACCGTGCGCGAATTCCTGCTGGCCGGCTGAATACATTGTCATTCCGAGCCGGAGGCGAGGAATCTCGGTCCAGGCGCCACCAGGATCCTTCGCTTCGCTCAGGATGACATCGGCGAGTCAGAAGATGCCGCTCGCAAGCGCGGCGGCGAAGGCCGCGCCCACGTCATAACAGTGCGCGAGATCTGCCGCGCCGATCCGTTTCGGCGCAAGGATCGCCTCGGGTGTTTGCGCGCCGGTGATGACGATCATGGGCGGTGCCACTTCCTTCAGGCGCAAGCCGGTGGCGATGCGCTGAATCTGACGCACCGCGCCGGTGCCATCCGTGCCGGCGCAGACGAGCAAGGCGTAGGGCCGGCCGTTGATGCTTTCGAGCGTCGCGTAGTAGATGCGATCAAAGAAATCCTTCATCACCCCTGACATCGAGGCGAGATTCTCCGGCGTGACAAAAAGATAACCGTCGGCCGCGAGCACATCCTCTGCGGTCGTGTAGCGCGCGGGTTGCAGCTGAACCGCGACAGGTACCTCTTCAGCACCCGCCTCAACGGGCGCGCTTGCGCGCGCGCCGGAGGCGGCGGCACTCGCCATCTGCGCGGCGCCGCCAGTCATCGAATGCCAGACAATCAGCAGCCGCTTCACGATGCAGCCTTGAGCGGGTCCTGGCGAAAGAAGGCTGTCAGCTGCGTGTACCAGTCGGGGAATGCGAGCTGCAGACGTGCCGCGTCGACAAAAAAAGCTTCGCTTGATACGGCGAAAAATTCACCCGGATCCTGCGCGGCATACGGATCCAGCGGAAGGTGCGCGTAATAAGCGTCGGCAGCTTCGGATTCCGGGTCGATCGTGTCCGGCAGGCGCGCCTCGATGATGTCGAGTTCAGCGTTCAGGCGCTCGAAGGCGTCCGCGAGTGTTGTCTGCCATTTTGCCGGGTCGAGCCCGGTATGAAGTTTCGCGTCAAAGGGCGGACAGCCGTTTGCTGCGCCATCCAGCATGTCGAGCTTGTGCGTGAATTCGTGGATGACGACGCTGTACGCCGCGCCCGCGGCCGTGCCGGCGCGGGCCGCGTCGTCCCATGAGAGCAGGACCGGCCCACCTTCCCACGCCTCGCCGCTGATGGGCTCGACGTATTCGTGCACCACACCCGCTTCGTCGTGCAGGCGGCGTGGCACCAGAAACTCGCTCGGGTAAACGACGATGCTCGACCATCCGCGATACCAGCCGAGACCGAGGTTCAGGATGGGCAGGCAGGCCTGCACCGCGATATGGACCTGGATTTCGGCGGTCAGTTCGAGTTCGCCCGCGCCTGCCATTTCCTTCTGGGCCAGGAACTGCTCCGCCAGCGTGCGCAGGCGCGCCTGCTCGTTGACGGTCAGCCTGGCGACGAACGGCAAGGCAGAAACTGCGCCGAGCCACATCTCCGTGGGGATGTCGACCTGCGTGCCAACGCCCAGCCGGCTGAGAAAGGCCTTCAACATGCGGGGCGATTGTGCCAAACGTGGTTCCTATAATCGATCGCCCTGGTAACGGCCGCAACACGCGTCGCCATATTCCCAGTGCCTGGATGGAGTTCAGCATGGACACGCCGCGCCGCAGTGGCGGCAACGCGGATTCGCGCGTGGCCGCGGTCGAGATCGACCCGGCCGCTGCGCGCGCAGTGATCGCACCGCTTTACGACGACAAGACGCTGGCGACCGGCGAGTCGTTCCTGGCGCATGCCGACGGCATCGTCGGAATCGTGCGCGAGGTGCGCGCTGACGCGGACCTGTTGGCAGCCGCATATCTGTTCGGCGCGCACGATGTGCTGCGCGATCCGGAAGAGTGGCTGCGCAGCCGCTTTGGAGGCAGCGTCGCGCAACTGGTGAACGACCTGCGCGTTCTGATGCGCTTGTCCGAGCGCACGCGTCCGCGCGAGGGCAGCGGCGAGGGCCAGGCCGAAGCGCTGCGCAAGATGCTGCTCGCCATGGTCAACGATCTGCGGGTGGTGCTGCTGAGGCTGGCATCGCGCCTGCAAACGCTGCGTTTTTTTGTCGCCGCGGGTCGCACCGACGTGGCTCCTTTTGCGCGCGAAAGCCTTGAACTGTTCGCCCCCTTGGCGAGTCGGCTCGGCATCTGGCAGATGAAGTGGGAACTCGAGGACCTTGCGTTCGGCTTCATCGAACCCGACGTGTATCGCCGCGTCGGGCGCTGGGTCGACGAGGGGCGCGAGCAGCGCGAGCGTTTTATCGCGCAAGCAACCGCGGAGTTGCGCCGCATGCTGGCGGACGCCGGCATCAACGGCGAGGTCTTCGGCCGGCCCAAACACATCTACAGCATCTGGCGCAAGATGCAGGCAAAACAGCTTGCGTTCGACGAGCTCTACGACGTGCGCGCTTTGCGCGTCATCGTCACCACGGAGCAGGAGTGCTACCTGGTGCTCTCGCTCGTACAAGCGCGCTGGCAGACGGTGGCGCAGGAGTTCGACGACTACATCGCCAGACCGAAGCCCAACGGCTATCAGTCGCTGCACACGGTGGTGCGCGACGACGGCGGCAAGCCGCTCGAAATCCAGATTCGCACCCGCCGCATGCATGAGTCGGCGGAGCTCGGACTGGCTGCGCACTGGCGCTACAAGGAGGGCAGCCATGGCGCGCGCGAGCAATCGCGCGATGCAGAACGGGTAGCGTGGCTGCGCCAGTTGCTTGCGTGGCGCCAGGACGTCGATCAGCCGTCGGATCCGCAGGCGCGCACGGACGATCGGATCTACCTGTTGACGCCGCAGGGCAAGGTGGTCGAGTTGCCGGCGGGCAGCACGCCGATCGACTTTGCGTACCACGTGCACACCGATCTCGGACATCGCTGTCGCGGGGCAAAGGTGAACGGCGCCATGGTGCCGCTCAACACGCGGCTTGCGACCGGGCAGACGATCGAGATCCTCGCGGCAAAAACCGGCGGACCGAGCCGCGATTGGCTCAATTCCGAACTCGGCTTTCTGGCGAGCGCGCGCTCGAAGGCCAAGGTGCGGCAATGGTTCAATGCGCTCGAAGTGGCGCAGACGATCGCTGCCGGGCGCGAGATCCTCGACAAGGAACTGCAGCGCCTGGGCAAGACCGCGGTCAAACTCGAAGATCTCGCGCATCGCCTTGGTTTCGCATCGGTCGACGAGTTATGCGCGGCCGTGCCGAAGGAAGAGTTCAACCTGCGCAGCCTGGAACACGCGGTGGGCAGCGCGGCCACGCCCGAGCCGGCGCCTACGCGTGCGCTTCCGCTCGTCAAGCCGCGCGAGGCACCGACCGGAAAAGGGCACGTACTGGTGGTTGGGGTCGATTCGCTCCTCACCAGTCTGGCGCGCTGCTGCCGCCCTGTTCCGCCGGACGAGATCGTCGGGTTCGTAACTCGCGGAAAAGGCGTTTCGATCCACCGCGCCCATTGCGCCAACG
>DASQAE010000304.1:0-3516 GCA_035635915.1 Burkholderiaceae bacterium
GTCGACAGAACCTGCCGGCGAGCTTCGACAATGCGGGCTCTTCCGCCGCCCGGCGGCACTGGAGTGATGCGGCCTGCGCAGCCGCGCCAAAACGACACGATGGACCGATTCCAGGGACAACTCGAGCACGCGGTCGAAGCGCAACCCGTTGCCAGATCCGATGAGGTACTGGAGCTCGCGCGCGTGCGGCGCACTGAACTCGGCCTTACCTACGCGGGCGCCGTGACGCCGCCGGAGGCATGGCAGCTGTTCCAGCAACAGGCGGCGACCTTGATCGACGTGCGCACGGCGCCGGAGTTCAAGTTCGTCGGACACGTCCCCGGCACCGCCAACATCGAATGGCACGGCAAGGACGAGGTTCCACGAACACGATTCCTGCAGGCGCTGCGCGAGGCGGCCGCGCCTGATTCAGTCGTACTGCTGATCTGCCGCAGCGGCGTGCGTTCGCATTTCGCTGCCGGCATCGCGGCGGCCGCCGGCTTCGAGCGCGTCTACAACGTGCTCGAGGGTTTCGAAGGCCAGATCGATACCTGCAAGCAGCGCGGCAAGATCAACGGTTGGCGCCGCGCGGGACTTCCCTGGGTGCAGGACTGAGTGCCGGCACGACCCCGGGCGTTACGTTCGCGTCCGGCAGCGGCTAGTGCCGACCGATGAACTTCCAGCAGTTGCGCTCCGTACGCGAGGCGGTTCGCCGTGGCTTCAATCTGACTGAAGTCGCCGACGCGCTTGCGACTTCACAGCCGGGAGTGAGCCGCCAGATCCGCGAGCTGGAAGAGGAACTCGGCATCGAGCTTTTCGTGCGCGCCGGCAAGCGCCTTACGGGGCTGACGCCGCCGGGCAACGAAGTGCTTCCGATCATCGAGCGCATGCTGCTCGACGCGGAAAACCTGCGCCGCGCCGGCGCCGAGTTTTCGCAGCAGACACGCGGCAAGCTCGCGATCGCGGCCACGCACTCGCAAGCGCGTTACGCATTGCCCGCCGCCGTGCGCGATTTTCGCGCGCGCTATTCAAACGTAACGCTGCACATGCACCAGGGCACGCCGAAACAGATCGCCGAGATGCTGCTCGCAGGCGAAGCCGATGTCGGCATCGCCACCGAGGCGTTGGCGCACTACACCGAATTGGTGGCGCTGCCGTGTTATCGCTGGACCCACAGCGTGATCGTGCCGCCGGGCCATGCGCTGTTGGACGGCCACCCTCTGACGTTGCAACGGCTGGCCGAGTTTCCGATCATCACCTACGAACCGGGCTTCACCGGCCGCGCTCACATCGATGGCGCCTTTGCCGCGGCCAAACTCGCGCCGGAGATCGTGCTGACCGCGATGGACGCGGACGTGGTCAAGACCTACGTCGAACTTGGACTTGGCGTCGGCATCCTGGCGGCGATAGCGTTCGATGACCAGCGCGACGCCAGCTTGCGCGCGATCGACGCGCGCCATCTTTTTGCCGTCAATCTCACCCGGCTGGCGATCCGCCGCGGCACCTATCTGCGCGCGTATGTCTACGCGTTCATCGAGTTGTTCGCACCAACGTTGACGCGCGCCGTCGTCAACGAGGCGCTGGCAACCGAACCGGGCACGACGTTCGATTTCTAGCCTTCTCATCCCCTCCCCCGCTTGCGGGGGAGGGAGTCAAGGTGATGGCGCAAAGCGCGTCACGCGAAGCGGCTTCAGGTGCACGTGACTGCCCGTGTGCAAGTCGAGCGACTCGCGTAACGCGGTGTACTCCTGGCGCGGCAATTCGACGTCGACGTAGCTGCCGTCATCGTCGCGCTTGAATTCCAGACGCGTGCGCGGGCCCACCGTGAGCGCCTGTGAAAGCGTCGCCGCGAGCGATCCATCCTCCGCAGTGCCAAGCACGGCGAGTTCGTGCGGACGGACGTAGCTCACGTCATCGGCGCCGGCCGCACCGCCGGGCGAGTGTCCAAAGCGGCCGCGAAACAGGTTCACATCGCCGAGAAACTGCAGCACGAACGGCGTGGCGGGACGATCGTAAACCGCGTCCGGCGCGCCTTCCTGCTCGATGCGGCCGTGATTCATCACGACGATGCGATCGGCGACCTCCATCGCCTCGTCCTGATCGTGGGTGACGAACACGCTGGTCACGTGCATCTCGTCGTGCAGGCGGCGTAACCAGCGCCGCAGTTCCTTGCGCACCTTGGCGTCCAGCGCGCCAAAGGGCTCGTCGAGCAGCAGCACCTGCGGCTCCACTGCCAGTGCGCGCGCCAGCGCGATGCGCTGCCGCTGCCCGCCCGAAAGCTGGTGCGGATAACGGTCGGCGATCCAGTCCAGCTGCACGAGCTTGAGCAGCGCAGTGACCTTGGCCACGAGCTCGGGCTCCGACGGCCGGGTCGCTTTCGGGCGTACCCGCAGGCCGAACGCGACGTTCTCGAAGATCGTCATGTGGCCGAACAGCGCGTAGTGCTGGAACACGAAGCCGACGTTGCGCTCGCGCGTGTCGACGAACGTCGCATCCTCGCCTTGGAACAGCACGCTGCCCGAGTCGGGGCGCTCGAGCCCGGCGATGATGCGCAATAGCGAGGTCTTGCCCGAGCCCGACGGGCCGAGCAGCGCCACCAGCTCGCCGGCGGGGATGTCGAGATTGAGGCGATCGCAGACGACCGTGGAGCCGAACCGTTTGACGAGGTTGCGGACCTGGATGCTCATCTTCTTGCTCCGAGATTAGTTTGCGGTTCGATGAGCGGCGCGCGCATCTGCGCGTGCACACGCTGTTCGACCAGATACTTGAGCACCAGCGTCACCAGCGCCAGCGCCGCCAGCAGCGAGGCAACCGCAAACGCGGCAGCAAACTGGTACTCGTTGTAGAGGATCTCGATGTGCAGCGGCATGGTGTTGGTCTGGCCGCGGATATGACCCGACACCACGCTCACCGCGCCGAATTCGCCCATCGCGCGCGCGTTGCACAGGATCACGCCGTAAAGCAGCGCCCACTTCACGTTCGGCAGGGTGACGCGCCAGAAAATCTGCCAGCCCGAGGCGCCAAGCACGCGCGCCGCCTCTTCCGCCTCGTTGCCCTGCGCCTGCATCAGGGGGATGAGTTCGCGCGCGACGAACGGGAACGTCACGAATACGGTGGCGAGGACGATGCCCGGAACCGCGAAGATCACCTTCAAGTCGTGGTCGCGCAGCCATTCGCCGAACCAGCCCTGCAGGCCGAAGATCAGCACGTAGATCAACCCGGCGATCACCGGCGAGACCCAAAACGGCAAGTCGATCAGCGTGAGCAGCACCTGCTTGCCGCGGAAGTCGAACTTGGCAATCGCCCAAGCCGCTGCAATGCCGAACACCAGGTTCAGTGGCACCGCGACCCCCGCTGCAATCAGGGTCAGCTTGATCGACGCCAGCGCGTCGGATTCGCTGATCGCGGCAAGGTAGACGTCGATACCCTTCTTGAAGGCCTCGGCGAACACGGTTGCCAGCGGCACGAACAGGAACAGCACCAGGAACACGAGCGCGACCCCGATCAGCAGCCGGCGCACCCAAGCGGGTTCCTCCG